>NZ_JBSPUQ010000005.1:0-250588 GCF_056861055.1 Stenotrophomonas sp. 115C5 | reverse complement strand
TGTAGAGTCGAGATCCTATGTTCGTGGTCAAGCCTGCTGGAAGCAGGCTTGACCGACCTTCAGCATGGCCGGATCGAAGTCTCGGCCGCTTTTGAACACGCCCCAGGCGATCCTGGCCAGCTTCCTTGCCAGAATGTTGAAGACGGCGGTGCTGGGGTGACCGCGTTTTGACAGCTCGTCGTAGAGCGGTTGCCCCCGGCGACACCGCTTGAGCCCCATTGCAGCCATGTAGAGCATCTGGCGCAGCATCGGTGCGCCCTGTTTGGACAGCCGACGTCGTCCAGTTCTGCCGCCAGACTCGTTGGGCCGGGGATCCAGGCCGGTGCAGGCAATCCATGCGTTGGCGTTGGCCAACGGCCAGCGCGTCATGTAGTAAATCAGGTGGGACGCGACGGCAGGGCCGATACCCGGGATGGTCAGCAGGCGCTTGTAGAGCGCGCCATGCTCTCCATCGCGGCCCAAGCGCTGCAGTTCGCTTTCCAGCTCGGACAGCGTCCCAGCCAGAGCGCAGAACAGATCAGACAGCTCCCCAGGGTCACTTTTGCTTACCCCGAAGGATTGCTCCAAGCGCGCGCGCGTCTCCACCAGCGCTCGCCGCTTGCGCAGCAAATCGTGCATCTGCTGCTGCTCGTCAGTACGCGGTACGTATTCACGCAGGCGGTCGCTCTCCTTCTTCACATAGCGGGCGATCGCTTGGGCATCCATGGCATCTGTCTTGCCGCGCGAGCCCGTCGCCCGAGCGTAGTTCTTGATCAGCCGTGGATCGATTACATAGACAACGTGGCCCGCCTGGCCAGCCATCCGAGCCAACAACTCGTAGTACCGTCCCGTCGCTTCCATGCCAATCCGGCATCGCTGGGGCAAGGTTTTGAGCCACTTGGCTATCCCGGCCCGGGTGTTGGCGACCCTGTCACCGGCCTTGCGGTCGGCCACCGCCGGCACGAACTCCTTGGAGTCCACGTCCACGCCAATATCGAGAGAATCAGACATTTGTACGGCTCCCAGCTATCTTTAAAGGGCTGGGGTGGTACCGCACCGACGTTAGCTTGCCTACATCGACGATCCCCTTTGGGGGCCGTACGATCCTTTATCGACGTTCGTGTGCGGGATGGGGATCGCTCGACTCGTCTGTCGGCTGGTATCCGCAGATGCATGCTTGACGGTCCCTCCACCCTGGCTCCTACATACAGCGTAGGAGCCGGGAGGAACATACAAGCCATGCTCGACTGCTCTTGGCGCCGTCGCCAGGAAACGCCCGCGCTGCGCGCGGAGTCGAGCATGGCTCGACTCCACAAAGGGCTGTCAGGCGAAGACGGCTTCGACCTGGGCCCAGCCGGCGGCGTCGACCTGCTCCAGCACGTCCAGTGCCTGCAGGTTCTGCAGCAGCTGGCTGACCCGGCTGGCGCCGAGGATCACGCTGGAGACATTCGGGTTGCGCAGGCACCAGGCAATGGCCAGCGTGGCCGGGGCGTGGCCCAGCGCGCGTGCCACCTCGCTGAAGCGCCGCACCTGACCCAGGCGGGCCCCGGCGTCGGCCCCCAGCACCAGGTCCTGCAGCCACTCCATGCCTTCGCGCCCCAGCCGTGCATCGGCCGGGATGCCCTGGTCGTACTTGCCGGTGAGCAGGCCCGAGGCCAGCGGCGAGAAGATGGTGGTGCCCAGGCCGGCACCCGCATACAGCGGCGCGTACTCGACCTCGACCCGCTCGCGGTGCAGCAGGTTGTACTGCGGCTGCTCCATCGACGGGCCCTGCAGGTTGCGCGCCTCGGCGATGTCCAGCGCCTGCTGGATCTGCGCCGCCGACCACTCCGAGGTGCCCCAGTAAAGAATCTTGCCCTGCCGTACCAGGGTATCCATGGCGTGCACGGTCTCGGCGATCGGCGCGTCCGGATCCGGGCGGTGGCAGTAATAAAGGTCCAGGTAGTCCACCCGCAGGCGCTTGAGTGCAGCGTGGCAGGCGTCGGTCACGTGCTTGCGCGACAGTCCGCGCTGGGTAGGTCGCGGGTCCTTGGCGCTGCCGAAGAACACCTTGCTGGACACGCAGAAACCGTCGCGCGGCAGGCGCAGGTCGGTGATCACGTCCCCCATGACCTGTTCGGCACGGCCGTTGGCATAGCCCTCGGCGTTGTCGAAGAAGTTGACGCCATGATCCCAGGCGGCGGCCACCAGGTTGCGGGCCTCATCGCGCGGAACCTGATCGCCGAAGGTCACCCAGGCGCCGAAGGACAAGGCGGAAATCGGCAGGCCGGTGGAGCCCAGGCGACGGTATTGCATGCGAATCTCCTGCTGCGGGCCCGCATCCGGGCCGGGATCGAACCCCATTCTACCTGCCGCCGCCAGCCGCAAGCCCTTGCCGTTGCTGGCCTGATCGGCACCGATGGCCGCGCACACGCTGCTTTTTCTTGCCCCGGCCCCTGCCCTGCACTAGGCTTCCCGTTTTTCGCGACGCCCCAGGGGAGTCACTCACATGGTCGAAGGTTTGGGCAGGATCGGCTTCGGCCTGTTCGGGTTGGCGGTGCTGATCGGCATCACCTGGTTGTTTTCCAATAACAAGCGCGCGGTTGACTGGAAGCTGGTTGCCACCGGTATCACCCTGCAGATCGCCTTTGCGGCGCTGGTGATCCTGGTGCCGGGCGGGCGCGACGTGTTCGACGCGCTGGGCAAGGGCTTCGTCAAGATCCTCAGCTACGTCAACGAGGGCTCGGGCTTCATTTTCGGCTCGTTGATGGACACCAAGAATTACGGCTTCATCTTCGCCTTCCAGGTGTTGCCGACCATCATCTTCTTCTCTGCACTGATGGGGGTGATGTACCACCTCAACATCATGCAGGGCATCGTGCGCGTGATGGCCTGGTCGATCACCAAGGTGATGCGCGTGTCGGGTGCGGAAACCACCAGCGTCTGCGCCAGCGTCTTCATCGGCCAGACCGAGGCGCCGCTGACCGTGCGCCCGTACATCGCCAAGATGACCCAGTCCGAGCTGCTGACCATGATGATCGGCGGCATGGCGCACATCGCCGGCGGCGTGCTGGCGGCCTACGTGGGCATGCTTGGCGGCGGTGATCCGGCGCAGCAGGCGTTCTACGCCAAGCACCTGCTGGCAGCCAGCATCATGGCCGCGCCGGCCACCCTGGTCGTGGCCAAGCTGCTGATCCCGGAAACCGGCACCCCGCTGACCCGCGGCACGGTGAAGATGGAAGTCGAAAAGACCTCCAGCAACATCATCGACGCGGCCGCTGCCGGTGCCGGTGACGGCCTGAAGCTGGCGCTGAACATCGGCGCGATGCTGCTGGCCTTCATCGCCCTGATCGCGCTGCTGAACGCACCGCTGACCTGGATTGGCGATGTGACCGGCCTGGCCGCTGCCATCGGCAAGCCGACCAACCTGTCGACCATCTTCGGTTACGTGCTGGCCCCGATCGCCTGGGTGATCGGCACCCCGTGGGCCGATGCCACCACCGTCGGTTCGCTGATCGGCCAGAAGGTCGTGATCAACGAGTTCGTGGCCTACACCGAGCTGTCGCAGATCGTGAACGGCCAGATCGCCGGCGTGAGCCTGTCCGAAGAAGGTCGCCTGATCGCCACCTATGCGCTGTGCGGCTTCGCCAACTTCAGCTCGATCGCGATCCAGATCGGCGGCATCGGCGGCCTGGCCCCGGAACGTCGCCACGACCTGGCCAAGTTCGGCCTGCGCGCCGTGCTGGGCGGTACCATTGCCACCTTCATGACGGCGACCATCGCCGGCGTGCTGACGCACTTCAGTTGAACCCTTGGTTGAGAAAAGATTCCCTATGAGCAGCAGTGTCGTTGTCGTCGGTTCCTTCAATGTCGATCACGTGTGGCGGTGCGAGTCGCTGCCGGCACCGGGTGCGACCATTGCCGGCCGTTACAGCACCGGCCCCGGTGGCAAGGGCTTCAACCAGGCCGTGGCGGCCTGCCGCGCCGGTGCCGACACCCACTTTGTGTGCGCGCTGGGCGACGACGCCGGTGGCGCCACCGCCCGTGAGCTGGCCGCGCAGGACGGCTTCGGCCTGATCGCCGAAGCCAGCAGCGAACCGACCGGCACCGCCGGCATCTATGTGGACGCGCGCGGCCGCAACACCATCGTGATCGGCCCGGGTGCCAACGCCGCGCTCAGCACCGACTTCCTGCAACAGCAGCAGGCGCTGCTGACCGGCGCCAAGGTGGTGCTGGTGCAGCTGGAATCGCCGGTGCAGACCATCGAAGCGGCACTGGCCACGGCCCGCGAGGCCGGCGTCACCACCGTGCTCAACACCGCACCGGCCGATGCCCCCTCCACCATCGGCCTGCTCAAGCTGGCCGATGTGATCACCCCGAACGAGACCGAGTTCGCCGCCCTGCTCGGCCGTCATGTCGGTGAGCGCGTGGATGCCAACGACGTCGCCGCGCTGGATGGCGCCAGCCTGCACGCGCTGTGCCGCAAGCTGGTCGGCAACGGCACCGTGGTGGTCACCCTGGGTTCGGTGGGCGTGTTCGTGTCGCATGCCGACGAGAACCTGCGCGGCGATACCCAGCCGTACTACCGCGTGGGTGCCGAACAGGTGCAGGCGATCGACACCACCGGCGCCGGCGACGCCTTCAACGGTGCGCTGGCCGCATCGCTGGCACAGGTGGCCGACGCCCCGTTCGCCCGCCACGTGCGCTTCGCCAACCAGTTCGCCGGTCGTTCGACCGAGAAGGAAGGCGCCGCTGCGGCAATGCCGCGTTTCACCCCGTCCGACGCCGAAGCAAAGTAATTCCACGCCATGCGTGGATGAAGAAGCCCGGGTGTGCCGACACCCGGGCTTTTCTGTTTGCCTTTCAATGAGTCAGATCCACACCTTGCGTGGATGAACGAGACCGGGCAAGCCGCAGCAGCAGGCCGGTGACGATTGCCAGCAGCGCCACGGCAGCGGCCACCACGCCCAGCGATGCCAGGCCGAAGCGTTCGATGGCCCCACCCCCCAGCAGCGCGCCCAGGCCGATGCCGGCGTTGGCCGCAGACACATTCAAGGTTCCGGCCAGCGCCTGTGCCTGCGGCGCTGCACGCATCACCCGCACCTGGCACAGCGGGAACAATGCGGTATGCGCCACACCCCACAGGGCCAATGCGATGAGCACGAATGCGCCGTGGCCGGCCAGCCCGACACTGGCCAGCATGCCCAGCGCCAGCACCGCGCAGAACACCAGCGTCGCGCCCAGTGGCGCACGATCGACCCAGCGCCCACCCAGTACATTGCCGAGCAGTCCCACGGCCCCGAAGCCCATCAGCCACCAGCCCACCTGTGCCGCCGGTACCTGCATCAGCCGCTCCAGCACATCGGCCAGGTAGGTGTAGGCAGCAAACATCGCGGTGAACACCAGCACCGACAGCAGCACATGGCCCAGCAACTGCGGCTGGCGCAGCACTCGTGCCTGTTCGCCCAGCGCGCGCCGCGGTCCGGCCACGGTGTCCGGCATCCACAATGCCAGCGCGCCCGCCATCAACAGCGACAGAGCCGCCAACAGCCAGAAGCTGCCGCGCCAGCCGAGGGCGTCGGCGGCCAACGTACCCAGCGGGATACCGAACAGCATTGCGGCGGTGATACCCAGGTAGACCCGGGCGACCGCACGACCTCCCTGCCCCGCAGGGGCCAGCTGCGCGGCAGTCTCACTGGCCGTGCCCCAGAACACCGGCAGGGCCAGTGCCGGCAGCACCCGCGCCAGCGCCAGCAGCCACGGCTGCGTGGCCATCGCGGCCAACGCGTTGGAACCCGCGAACAGCAGCAGGATGACCACGAACAGGCGGCGCCGGCCGACGTGTGACAGCAGCGCAGTCAAGGGTGGCCCGGCCAGCATCACGGTGAACGCGAACAAGGTGACCAGCTGCCCCGCTTGGGCGATGCCCAGGCCAAGGTCGCGCGCCAGCGCGGGCAACAGGCCGACGATCAGGAACTCGGTGGTGACGATGACGAAGGCGGACACCGCCAGCAGGACGACCGAAAGACGTGCGCGAGGATTTGCGTGGACAGCGGTCACGGCGGAATCGAGGGAGGACATGAGCGGGCATCAGAACAGGGGTCGCCAGCCTATTTCCTCCATGAGTTCCGATTGCTGCTATGTTTTCCACCGATTCCGGACAGAATTTCCCCATGCTTCCCACCGAGCGCCTGCGCGGCATCGAGGCCTTCGTCGCCACCGCCGATGCCGGCAGTTTCACTGCCGCCGCCGAACGCCTGCACCTGACCAGTTCGGCGGTGGGCAAGACCATCGCGCGGCTGGAGGCGCGGCTGGGAGCGCGGTTGTTCGAACGCAGCACGCGCCGCCTTCGCCTGACCGAGGCCGGTGAGGGCTTCTATCGCACCTGCGTGCGGGTGCTGGGCGAACTGGCCGATGCCGAGTCGGTGCTGGTCTCGCACGCAGACGCGCCCGTGGGCCGCCTGCGGGTGGATGCGCCGGCCACCTTCGGGCGCCTCAAAGTCTGGCCGTTGCTGCTGCAGCTGGCCGCCGAGTTTCCACAGCTGCATCCGCAGGTGACCTTCAGCGACCGCTTCAGCGACCTCGCCGAGGACGGCGTCGACCTCGCCGTACGCATCGGCGGTCCCGAGCCGCTGCCCGCCACGCTGGGCAGACGCCTGCTCGGTTACGAATGCCTGCGCTTCTGCGCCTCCCCGGCCTACCTGCTTCGGCATGGCCAGCCCCGCTCGGCCGCCGAGCTGGCCGGGCATGACGGTGTGCTGTTCGGACGCGCCGACGGCAGCATCGGGCCGTGGCAGGTGGCCGATGACAGGCAGCGCAGTACACCGCTGCAGGCCCGTGCGCGCCTGGTGGTTGGCAGCGCCGAGGCCCAGGTGGCGGCGGTCGAGGCCGGCTTCGGCATCGCGCAGCTGGCCACCTGGCTGGTCGATGACGCGCTGGCGCGCGGCAGCCTGGTCTCGATCCTGCCGTCGCTGGACTGCCGCGGCCTGCCGCTGCGCCTGTTGTGGCCGCAGGGCCGGCAGCGGCTGCCACGCGTGGACGTGGCCCTGGACCGTCTCGGCGCCGGGTTGCAGATCGATCCGCCGCGCTGAGCGCAGCGCTATCACCTGTGGTCGCATCGAACGGCTGCGACCGCCGGTCGCATTGCCCGCATCCCGCCCCTCACCCACCATCCGCGCAGCGTTTCAGCGTGGGCAGGACATGGACGGATTCCCCTGGTTGCTGGTTGCCGCCGCCGGCAGTGCCATCGCAGCCTTGCTGCACATCGGCTGCATTGCCTTTGGCGCCCCTTGGTACCGGTGGTTCGGCGCTGGCCCGCGCATGGTCCGGCTGGCGCAGGCCGGGCATTGGTGGCCACCACTGATGACCGCCGGCATTACGGCCGTGCTGGTGGCCTGGACACTGTACGCACTCGCAGCCGCAGGCTGGCATTCGCCGCTGCCGGCCAATCGCATGGTCCTGTCGGGCATCACCCTGCTGTTGCTGCTGCGCGCGGCGATGGGCTTCGCGCTGGCGCTGTTCCGCCCCGGCTACAACGGCCGGCGCTTCCGGGCGGCCAGTTCGCTGGTCTGCCTGGGCCTGGGGCTGGCCTTCGCGCTGGGCACCCGCCAGGCTTGGCAGAGCCTGGGGTAGCCGCCTACCATCGCCCGCCCTTGGGGGCGGCGGAAGCAACCGTCAAGCATCTGCTGATGCCGGTAAGGCATGAGGTCGGTGCCGATCGGCCTGAACCGGACCGCGCCCGACACGGCCGCACCGCCGCCCGCGCCCTACAATGGGCGCATGCAGATCGGACCGTACACCATTGCCCCCAACGTCGTGCTGGCGCCCATGGCCGGCGTCACCGACAAGCCCTTCCGCCTGCTGTGCAAACGGCTGGGCGCGGGTCTGGCCGCCTCGGAAATGACCATCAGCGATCCGCGCTTCTGGAACACGCGCAAGTCGATCCACCGCATGGACCATGACGGCGAGCCGGCCCCGATCAGCGTGCAGATCGCCGGCACCGAACCGCAGCAGCTGGCCGAGGCCGCGCGCTACAACGTCGACCACGGCGCGCAGATCATCGACATCAACATGGGTTGCCCGGCCAAGAAGGTGTGCAACGCCTGGGCCGGTTCGGCACTGATGCGCGACGAGCAGCTGGTGGCGCGCATCCTCGAGGCCGTGGTCAACGCGGTGGATGTTCCGGTCACGCTGAAGATCCGCACCGGTTGGGACTGCGACCACCGCAACGGCCCGCTGATCGCACGCATCGCCGAGAGCAGCGGCATCGCGGCACTGGCGGTGCACGGCCGTACCCGCGACCAGCACTATACCGGCCAGGCGGAGTACGCCACGATCGGCGAGATCAAGGCCGCGCTGCGCATTCCGGTGATCGCCAACGGCGATATCGATTCGCCGCAGAAGGCCGCCTACGTCCTGAAGCAGACCGGCGTGGACGCGGTGATGATCGGCCGCTCGGCACAGGGCCGGCCGTGGATCTTCCGCGAAGTGGCGCACTACCTGGCCACTGGCGAGGAACTGCCACCGCCGTCGCTGGCGGAAGTGCGCGACATCCTGCTCGGCCACCTGCACGCACTGCATGCGTTCTATGGCGAGCCGCAGGGCGTGCGCATCGCGCGCAAGCACCTGGGCTGGTATGCCAAGGACCGGCCGGAGAATGCTGCCTTCCGCGCCGTGGTCAACCGCGCCGAAGACCCGCAGAGCCAGATCGCGCTGACCACCGAGTACTTCGACCGCCTGATCGCCGGGGAACCGGCGTTGTCTTCGGCCGCCTGACCGCATCGCTGCGTCGCAGAGTCGAGCCTGCTCGACCGTCTTGAACACCGAGAGCCCGCCCCATGACCCCGCCGATTTCTTCCCCGACCTACCTGCACGGGTTTTCCGGCACCGAGCAGCAGCGCCTGATGACCCAAGCGCGCCTGCTGGAATCGAGCATCTTCGGCCAGATCGACTACAGCGGCGCGCGGCGCCTGCTGGAAGTCGGCAGCGGCGTCGGCGCACAGACCGAGATCCTGCTGCGCCGCTTCCCCGAGCTGCACGTGACCGGTGTGGATCTGAGCGAGACCCAGCTGGCCACCGCGCGCGAGAACCTGGCGCGCACGCCGTGGTGCAGCGACCGCTACACCCTGCAGCAGGCCGACGCCGGCGAGCTCCCGTTCGAGGCACGCAGCTTCGACTCGGCGTTCCTGTGCTGGGTACTGGAGCACGTGCCGTCACCGGCGCGCGTGCTGAGCGAGGTGCGCCGGGTGCTGGCACCGGGTTCGCCGGTCTACATCACTGAGGTGATGAATGCCTCGTTCCTGCTCGACCCGTATTCGCCGCACATCTGGCGTTACTGGATGGCGTTCAACGATTTCCAGTACGACCACGGGGGCGACCCGTTCGTTGGCGCCAAGCTGGGCAACCTGCTGCTGGCCGGCGGCTTCCGCGACGTGCACACCGAGATCAAGACCATCCACCTGGACAACCGCGAACCGGCACGCCGCAAGACGATGATCGCGTTCTGGGAACAGCTGCTGCTGTCGGCCGCCGACCAACTGCTGCAGGCCGGGTCGGTTGACGAGGAAACCGTGGAAGGCATGCGTCGCGAGTTCCGCCTGGTGCAGAACGACCCGAATGCGGTGTTCTTCTATTCGTTCGTGCAGGGCCGCGCCACGGTGTATTGAGCCGACGCGGCACTGCTGACTGAATCAGTAGAGCCACGCCATGCGTGGCTGCCACCGTCGATGTCCCTTCATCCACGCATGGCGTGGATCTACTCGACAGCGCCGACTACGGGCGCATGCCAGATCCGCTGCCACATCGCCGCCAGCCGGCGCCCGGCATCAGCGCGCGCGGCGGGACTGCTGTAATCCGCCCGCAGCTGCTCGGGCGTGATTGGCCGCCACTGCCCGTCGACCTGCTCGGCCACGGCGAAGTTGAAGGTGTAGTCCGGCTCCAGGCCCATGCGCAGGTCGCTCAGGACCAGCCGGCCGTCCATCACCTGCGCACGCATGAAGCCACGGTTGAACCAGGTCAGCTGCTGCACCGCCGGGATGCCCCCTGCTTCGCGCAATGCCTGCACGTTGGACGCGTGGCCTTCGAACTGCATCGGCCCATGGTCGGCCACCAGCGAGCGGTCGCCCACCACGTAGCCGTTCGGCGTCATCGCCACCACCCGCCACAGTAGGGTGTTGAACGGCATCGGCACCGAGAAGCGCGGGGCATCGCCCAGGCCCATCGCCGCCAGGCTCTGCTGGGCAGCACGGTCGACCTGGGCCTTGGCGATCAGGCCCCAGCCCAGGTAGGCACTGCTGGCCAGCAACGCCACACCCAGCACCTTGCCAGCCCAGGGGCGGGCGCGGCCAAACCAGGCCAGCACGCAGCCCAGCAGCAGCCACACCGTGTAGCCGGGATCGATGATGAAGACGCTGGAGCCCATGGTCGGGTGTGGCCGCAACGGCCACCACAACTGGGTGCCGTAAACGGTGAATGCATCCAACAGCGGATGGGTGACCAGCGCCAGCTGGATCGCCCAGAACCAGCGCACTGGTGACTGCGCAACGCGGCCGTTGCCGAAGCGCTTGAACAGCCACCAGATCAGCGCTGCCACCCAGGGCAGCACCAGCAGCGAATGGCTGAAGCTGCGGTGCTCGATCATGTTCGCCACCGGGTCGGCGGCGGTGAAGCCGAGCCACAGGGCATCGAGGTCCGGCAGGGTGCCGAGCGCGGCACCGGCCAACAGGGCCGCGCGGCGCTGGCCGGGCGGAGCGATGGCAGCGGCGACAGCGCCGCCGAACACGATCTGGGTCAGGGAATCCATGGACCGATGCTAGCGGCTTGCGGGCGGTGCATGTAGAGCCGAGCCCATGCTCGGCTGCCGTTACACGCAATGAAGAGCAGCCGAGCATGGGCTCGGCTCTACAAGGGGACAATCGCGGGTTACGCCGCCTGCGACAGGCGCGCGCCCGGCAGCTCCACCAGCGTCTGGCCGTTGTGGTCCAGCAGGCGCAGCGCGCCATCGTGGTCTTCGGCCAGTGCTGTCAGGCTTTCCACCCAGTCGCCGTCGTTGGCATAGACCAGGCCGTCGCGTTCAATCAACGCAGCGCGGTGGATGTGGCCACAGACGATGCCATCCAGTCCGCGACGGCGCACGTCGTCCAGGCCGGCCTGCACGAAGCGCTCGATGTAGCGTTCGGCCGCACCGCTGCGCTTCTTCAGGAATTCAGACAATGACCAGTAGCGCATCCCCAGCAGGCGCCGCACCGCGTTCAACGCCTGGTTGCCGGTCAGGATGCGGTAGTACAGCCAGTCACCGAACTTTTCCTGCAGGCCGCCGAAGTGGGTCACGCCGTCGTACTCGTCCCCATGCGCGACCAGCAGCCGGCGGCCATCGGCGGTCACGTGGATGGCGCGCCGGCGCACCTGCATCGCCGGCAGCATCAAACCGCAGACCTGGCGCAGCGAAGCATCGTGGTTGCCGGGGATGTAGACGATCTCGGTCCCGGCACGGCGCAACGCGTGCAGGGCCTGGATGACTTCGCTGTGTGACTGCCGCCAGTTGGCCCGGCGATGCGCCATCCACCACAGGTCGATGATGTCGCCGACCAGGTACAACCGTTCGCAACGCAGCTGCGAGAGGAACCGTGCCAGCTCGGTGGCATGGCAATGACGTGAACCCAGATGCACATCGGAGACGAACACTGCGCGCCGGTGCGGCGACAGGTTCGCCAGCGCGCTCATGCCGGCGTCCCCGCGTCGCGCAGGTAGCGTTTGCGCTTGTTCGGCCGGATCGCACACAGGTCTACTTCGATCAGGCCGTCGATCGAATCACTGAAGTCCGGGTCGACACCGAAGGCGAGGAAGCGGGCACCACCGGGTTCGCACAGATCGGTGTACTGGCGGTACAGCGTCGGCACCCCCGTGCCGAGTGCGGCCAGGTTGGCCTTGAGCACATCGAACGCGGCACCGGCATCCAGCTCGCCGAAACTCGGCGGTGCAGCGAAGTACTGGAACGGCCGGTTCGATTCGGCCAGGCCAGCAGTACCGCTGTAATAGCGCTGGTAGTACGCCACCAGCTGCTCGCGCGCATCGCGTGGCAGCGCCGCGCTGATCGACACCGCGCCGAACAGGTAGCGGATACCCGGCCGGCACTGCAGGTAGGCACCGATGCCCTGCCACAGGTAGTCCAGGCTGCGGCTGCCCCAGTAGTCGGGCACCACGAAGCTGCGGCCCAGTTCCAGGCCCTCGGCGATGTGGGTGATGGCATCGTCGGAATAGCGGAACAGCGACGCGCTGTAGAGCCCGGACAGTCCGTGCCGGGCCAGCGCATGGGCGCCGCGCATGATCCGGTACGCGCCGGCGATGCGCTGCGCGGCCGCGTCCCAGATCACGATGTGCTCGTACCGCGGGTCATAGTCGTCCAGGTCGCGGCTGCGCCCGGTGCCCTCGCCCACCTGGCGGAACGTCAGTTCGCGCAGGCGGCCCAGTTCAAGCAGCAGCGGTGAATCGGCGCTACAGGTGGCCAGCAGGATCTGCTTGCCATCGGCGGTCTGGCCCAGCTGGGTCGCTGCGGCAATCCCTGCGGCGACCTGCGAGGGCGGCACCGGGGCAGCCAGCGGCTCCGGACCTGCGCCGGCAGCGGCATTACCGGCTGCGCCATTGCGGCCCAGCGCATAGAGTGCGCGGCGTACCGCCAGCAGCTGTGCGCCCGGGTCGCCGCCTTTGCCCAGCTGCATCGGCTCGCCGATGCTCAGGCGCAGCGGGCGGCCACGGCGGGTGAACATCTCGCGCGCCAGCAGCGCGGTGCCAGCCGGCTTGAACAGGGTCGAGGCGCCGTAGAACAGTGCCGAATTGCGTGCTTCCACGCGCACCGGCAGCACCGGCGCACCGGCGGCACGGGCAAAGCGGACGAACCCGCGCTGCCAGCGGCCATCGCGGATGCCGCGCAGCGACAGGCGCGAGACCTCACCCGCCGGGAACACGATCACGCACTGCTCGGCGGCCAGCGCCTCCTCCACCGCGTGCAGACTGCCGCGCTGGGCCTTGCCGCCAAGGATGCGCACCGGCAACAGCAGGTCCTGCAGTGGCGCGATGGCTCCCAACAGATCGTTGGCCACGATCCGCACGTCACGACGGATGCGGCCGACCGCGTCCAGCAGTGCGAGGGCGTCCAGCGCCCCCGAGGGGTGGTTGGCGACGATCAGCAGGCGGCCGGTGGCGGGAATCTTCGCCAGCGCGGCCGGATCCACCTGGTACTGGCCATCGATGAATTCCAGGCCGGCGGCGACGAAGCCGAATCCGCGCAATCCTGCACTGCGCTGCAGGAACGCTTCGATCTGATCCAGGCGCGACCAGCGGCCGACGCTGCGCAGCAATGGCCGTGCTAGTTGGCCCCGGCGGCCGTGGAACCAATCGGGGAAGCGTTGCTGGAGACGCTGTTCAAGTTCCTGCATGGCGGATCCACTCATGCCCGGCGGCCGGATTGGCCGACAGCCTGCGCCTGGCAGGCGGCAGCCAGATGGCGGTTTTTGGGCAGAACGATGACGGCTGGCAGCGTCCGGCCAGGCCGGTAGCCGCCTGCTCCGTTGTCACGCAGGTGGAACACTGGGCCTCGAGGCTGGGGCCCAATCCCGGCCGGACGGCCTCTGCCGGGCCTACACGGGCTTAACCACCGGCAACCGGTACCGGTTCACAATGCACAGGCGGCGCACCCCGTGTATCATTCGCGCCCATCTTTCCATCCGAATCAAGGGATATTACGCCTGATGTCCAGCTATCTCTTCACCTCCGAGTCGGTCTCCGAAGGCCATCCGGACAAGGTTGCCGACCAGATCTCCGATGCGGTGCTGGACGCGATCCTGACCCAGGACCAGCGCGCCCGCGTGGCCTGCGAGACCATGGTCAAGACCGGTGTTGCCATCGTGGCCGGTGAAATCACCACCAGCGCCTGGATCGACCTGGAAGCGCTGACCCGCAAGGTCATCACGGACATCGGCTACGACAGCTCCGACGTCGGCTTCGACGGCGCCACCTGCGGCGTGCTGAACCTGATCGGCAAGCAGTCGCCGCACATCGCCCAGGGCGTGGATCGCAAGAAGCCGGAAGAAATGGGCGCTGGCGACCAGGGCCTGATGTTCGGCTATGCCACCAACGAGACCGACAGCTACATGCCGGCCGCGATCCACCTGTCGCACCGCCTGGTCGAGCAGCAGGCCAAGATCCGCAAGAAGAAGAACTCGCCGCTGTCGTGGCTGCGCCCGGACGCCAAGAGCCAGGTCACCCTGCGCTATGAAAACGGCGTGGTCTCGGCCATCGACGCCGTGGTCCTGTCGACCCAGCACGCCCCGGGCATCAAGCAGAAGGACCTCATCGAGGCCGTCCGCGAAGAAATCATCAAGCCGGTGCTGCCGGCGAAGTGGCTGCACAAGGGCACCAAGTTCCACATCAACCCGACCGGCAAGTTCGAGATCGGTGGCCCGGTGGGCGACTGCGGCCTGACCGGCCGCAAGATCATCGTCGACACCTACGGCGGCTGGGCCCGTCACGGTGGTGGCGCCTTCTCCGGCAAGGACCCGTCCAAGGTCGACCGTTCGGCAGCCTATGCGGCCCGCTACGTCGCCAAGAACGTGGTTGCCGCCGGCCTGGCCGACCGTTGCGAAGTGCAGGTCTCCTACGCCATCGGCGTGGCTGAGCCGACCTCGATCTCGGTCACCACCTTCGGCACCGGCAAGATCAGCGACGACAAGATCGAGAAGCTGATCCGCAAGCACTTCGACCTGCGCCCGTACGGCATCATCAAGATGCTGGATCTGGTGCACCCGATGTACCAGCAGACCGCGGCCTATGGCCACTTCGGCCGCAAGCCGAAGGAGTTCAGCTACCTCAACGGCGAAGGCGAGACCGTCAACGCCACGGCCTTCTCCTGGGAGAAGACCGATCGCGCCGCCGCCCTGCGCGCCGATGCGAAGCTGAAGTAAGACAGACGAAGGGCCGCGCAAGCGGCCCTTCTGCTTCCTGTAGAGCCGAGCCCGTGCTCGGCTTTCTTTTGTCTGCGCCAAGAGCAGCCGAGCATGGGCTCGGCTCTACAGGGGCGATGCCCGATACAATCGCCCCATGTCGACCGAACTGAAATCCCACCAGCTGTCCATGACCGTGCTGATGTCGCCGGAAATGGCCAATTTCTCCGGCAAGGTCCACGGTGGCGCGGTCCTGCGCCTGCTTGACCAGGTCGCCTACGCCTGCGCCAGCCGCTACGCCGGCAGCTACGTGGTCACCCTGTCGGTGGACCAGGTGATGTTCCGCCAGCCAATCGCGGTGGGCGAGCTGGTCACCTTCCTGGCCTCGGTGAACCATACCGGCACCTCGTCGATGGAGATCGGCATCAAGGTGGTGGCCGAGGACATCCTCAAGCGCAGCGTGCGCCATGCCAACAGCTGCTTCTTCACCATGGTGGCGGTAGACGAGGAAGGCCGGCCGACGCCGGTACCGCCACTGCAACCGGCCACCTCCGACGAGAAGCGCCGCCAGGCCGCCGCACAGATCCGCCGCCAGCTGCGCCAGGAAATGGAGCAGCGGCACCTGGAGCTGCTGGCGTCGAATCCGCCGTCGCCGGAGGAATGAGGGCGTGCGGGGCACGCCCCGCGCTCACCGAAGCAGGTAGCGCCGGGCCATGCCCGGCGGATGCGTATCACCCGGTGTTCTGCACGCCCTGCGAAACACCGTTCACGCAGGCCACCAGCGCGCGCAGCAGGTCATCGTCCTCGCGCCCGCTTTCGCGCCAACGCTGCAGCAGATCCACCTGCAGCACGCTGATCGGATCGACGTAGGGATTGCGCAGGCGGATCGACAGCGCCAGCCGCGCATCGTGGTCCAGCAGCGTCTGCTGGTCCATCAACGCCAGCAGCCAGTGCCGGGTGAGTTCCAGTTCACGCTGCACCTGCGGGAAGAAGCGCTCGTGCAGTTCGCCCGACAGCTTCGAGAACTGCTCTGCGATGGTGATATCGCCCTTGGACAGCACCATCGCGATGTCGTCCAGGAAGGTGCGGAAGAACGGCCAGTCACGCGCCATATCGCGCAGGGTCTGTTCGTGGCCGGCATCGACCGCCGCCTGCAGGCCACTGCCCACGCCGTACCAGCCGGGGATGACCGCGCGTGCCTGGCTCCAGGCGAACACCCAGGGAATCGCGCGCAGGTTGCCCAGTGCCGCGTCCTGGCCGAGCCGACGCGAAGGACGCGACCCCAGCGTCATCCGCTCGATCACGTCGATGGGTGTGGCGGTACGGAAGTAGTCCATGAAGCCGGCCTGGCCAACGAACGCGCGATACACCTCGCTGCTGGCCGAGGCCACCGCGTCCATCACCGGCCGCCACTCATCCTCGCGCGGCTCGGCGGCACGCGGGCGCAGGCTGGCGCGCAGCACTGCACCGGTGGCCTGTTCCAGCGAGCGAAGGGCCAGCGCGCGGATGCCGTATTTGCGATGGATCACCTCGCCCTGCTCGGTCACCCGCAGGCGGCCATCGATGCTGCCGCGCGGCGACGCATCGACCGCGTGCGTGGTCTTGCCACCGCCACGGCTGATCGAACCGCCACGGCCATGGAAGAAGGTCAGGCGGATGCCGGCCTCGGCCGCCACCTCCAGCAGTTCCACCTGCGCACGCTGCAGGCCCCAGCGCGAAGCGGCAATGCCACCGTCCTTGCTGCTGTCCGAATAGCCCAGCATCACCATCTGCACGTCGTCGCGCGCACGCAGATGGGCGCGGTAGACCGGGTCGGCCAGCAGATCACGCAGGGTGGCCGTGCCACGCTTGAGGTCATCCACGGTTTCGAACAACGGCGCGATGTCGAGCGGCACCGAACCGCCTTCTTCCACCAGGCCGCCACGGCGCGCCAGCGCCAGCACCGCCAGCACATCGCTGCGGTCGTGTGCCATCGAGATGATGTAGCTGCCCAGTGCATCGCTGCCATGCCGCGCGCGCGCATCGGCCAGTGCAGCGAACACCGCATCCAGCCGCTGGTTGCCCTCGTCATCGCCATTGGGCAGCGTGTCTTCCCCGCTGGCATGCGGGCCCAGCAGGCGCGCACGGCCCAGCGCATCCAGCGCCTGCCAGGTTGCTTCGCCGCCCAGCACCGCAGCCAGTGCGCGCGCATGCACGCTCGATTCCTGGCGCACATCCAACCGCGCCAGATGGAAGCCGAAGGTCTTCACCCGCCACAGCAGGCGCTGCACGGCGAAGCCGCCTGCATGTTCGCCGCGATTGGCGCGCAGGCTGTCGAGGATCAGCTGCAGGTCGTCGATCAGTTCGGCGGGGCCGGCGTAGGCGCCCCTGCCATCATCCAGCGTCGCCTGCAGGCGTGCGCGCATGCGGTCATTGAGCAGGCGGTACGGCATGTCGGCATGACGCGGGCGCGACTGCACCTGCGGCAGCAGCTGCTGGTACTGCGCCACGCGTGCCTGCAGCGAATCACTCACACCCACCCGCTCGGTAGACTGGCTGAGCAGGCTGGCCAGCTGCAGCAGTTCCTTCTGGTAGCGCCCCAGCACTGCCTGCCGCTGCGCATCCAGCGTGTTGCGGATGGTGGTGGCATCCACATTCGGATTGCCATCCATGTCGCCGCCTACCCACGTGCCGAAACGCAGCAGGCGCGGCAACGGCAGTTCTTCACCGTAGGTATCGCGCAGCGCCTGCTGCAGCGATTCGTACAGCACCGGAATCACCCGGTACAACACCTGCACCAGATAGAAGCCGACATGTTCGCGCTCGTCATCCACGGTGGGCCGCACCGGCGAGGAGTCGGTGGTCTGCCACGAGGCCGTCAGCGCCATGCGGAAGCGCGCGGCGTCGGCCGCGGCCTCACCTGGCGTGCGCTGGCCGTCGAGGTTGTCGACCAGGCTGGCCACCATCAGCTGCTCTTTTTCCAGCAGCGCGCGGCGCACCGCCTCGGTCGGGTGCGCGGTGAACACCGGTTCGATGTCGATGCGCGGGAGCCACTGCGCCAGTTCGTCCAGGCCCACGCCCTGCGCCTTCAGGTGCTGCAGCGCGTCCTGCAGGCCATCAGGCTGTGCACCTGCGGTACCGGCGCGCTGATAGTCACGGCGACGGCGGATGCGATGCACGCGCTCGGCGATGTTGACCACCTGGAAGTACGTGCTGAACGCACGCACCATGGTTTCGGCCTGCTGCGGCGTGCGCCCGGCCAGGCCATCGGCCAGCTCCGACAATGGAGCTTGATTCTCGCGGCGGGCGATGGCGCGGGTGCGCACGTCTTCGACGTCGTCGAGAAACGCGGCGGACACCTGTTCAACCAGCAGGTCACCGACCAGCGCGCCGAGCCGGCGCACGTCATCGCGAAGCGGAAGATCGGGAGAAGCAAACTCGATGCTGCTGCGGTACTCGTTCATCGGCGACGCACAGGCCTCGGTCAACGTATCCAGACCCCAAGCCTAAACCAGAACGGGCGTCGTGCTGCGATGCAAAAATGGTTTCATCTGCACGTATCCATGACGGACGCAGCCGAGCATGGGCTCGGCTCTACAAGCGTCGTGGCGCGTGACACCGTGTAGCGCCCGAGCCCATGCTCGGGCGGCGGCGCAGCCGCACAGGCGGCCCCGTTGCGGGGGCCGCCGTCACACTAGTCAGCGCTTCTTCTTCGCCGTGCCCTGCTCGGCCGGGCCGATGGTCTGTTCCAGCCAGCGCTCGCTTTCGGCCAGCATGGTCATGATCGATTCGCGTGCGCGGTAGGCGTGCGATTCGTTCGGCAGCATCACCAGCCGCGCGGTGCCACCCAGGCCCTTCACCGCGGCGAACATGCGCTCGCTCTGGATCGGGAAGGTGCCAGAGTTGTTGTCGTCCACGCCGTGGATGAAGAGGATCGGGTCCTTGATCTTGTCGGCATAATTGAACGGTGCCATCTTCTGGTAGACGTCCTGCGCCTGCCAGTAGTTGCGTTCCTCGGCCTGGAAACCGAACGGGGTGAGCGTGCGGTTGTAGGCGCCGCTGCGCGCGATGCCGGCCTTGAACAGGCGGGTGTGCGCCAGCAGGTTGGCGGTCATGAACGCACCGTAGGAATGGCCACCGATGGCGATGTGCTCGCGATCGGTCACGCCACGACGCACCACTTCATCCACCGCGGCCTGCGCGTTGGCCACCAGCTGTTCGATGTAGGTGTCGTTCGGCTCCTTGTCGCCCTCACCGATGATCGGCATCGATGGGCTGGCCAGCACCACATAACCCTTGGCCAAGAACGCCTGCGGGCCCCAGTAGCTGACCGCATTGAAGCGGTACGGCGAATCGGTCACCTGGCTGGCCGCCGCCGCGCTCTTGAACTCGCCCGGGTAGGCCCACATCAGCAGCGGCCGCGGGCCGTCGCGCTTCGGGTCGTACCCCGGCGGCAGCAGCAGGGTCGCGGTCAGGTCGACGCCATCCTTGCGCTTGTAGCGGATCTGCTCCTTCTGCACGCCCTTCAGCTGCGGCAGCGGATGGGCGAAATGGGTCAGCGCGCGCGGTGCGGCACCGGCATCGGCCAGCGACTGCACGTAGAAGTTGGCCGGCTCATCCGGGCTTTCACGGCTCAGCAGCAGCGAGCTGCCCTGGTCGTCCAGCAGCGCCACTGGCGCGGCGTAGCTGGGCGCCTGCGAGTGGAACAGGCGGGTGGCCTTGCCCGTGGAGATGTCGAAGCGGTCCACGAACGGGCGGTCGCCCTCCGGCGAAGCACCGGCACCGGCCAGATACAGGCTGCCGCCATCGGCGGTGGTCTGCAGCAGCGAGCGGCCGCGGTCGTCGCTGGACAACAGCGGACGGCCCGGATCGGAATAGCGGTCCTGCGCGTCACGATCCCACAGCAGGCGCGGCTCGGCACCTGCATTGTCCGGGGCAATCAGCCAGGTCCTGGTCTTGCGCGTCTTCCACCACGACTCGGTCAGCAGGGCCAGGTCGCCACGGCCCCAGTTGATACCCACCAGACGGCTGCCGAGCTGGGCCAGGGTCACCGGCGGCTTGTCGAACGGCGCGGCCTGCATCAACACCGCATCGCGCACCTTGGCCTCCCGGTTCGGATCGCCGCCGTCCTGCGCTTCGGCCCAGACCAGGGTGGCATCGGCATCACCGCGCCAGCTGATGTCGCGCACGCCGGTCACTTCGGCGTCGTTGCCGGTAGGCAGGCCTTCCACCAGCGGACGCACGGCCACGGTGTGCACCAGCTTGCCGCTGGCACGGTCGATCACTTCGATGCGGCGCGGGAAACTGCTCACCGGCACCACGTAGGAGTACGGCCGCTGCACCGGCTGGCGCAGCACGAAGCGGCCATCCGGCGACACTGCAAAGCCCATGAAGATGCCGGCCGCGCCGATCGCGCGGGTACGGCCATCCAGGCTGACTTCCATCGGCTGGGTGGTGGCGTAGTAATCGAACTGGCGCGCGTCGGCCTCGTTCTTCAGCAGGTCCTGGTAGGTACGGATCGACACGACGCCGCCGCCCTGGCTGGTCTGCTGCACGGCCGGGCCGGTCGGAATGCCGTCGGCGGCCGGGGCCGCACCGAGGTTGGCCGGACGGGTGAACACCACCAGGCCGCGGCTGTCCGGCAGCCACTGGTAGCCGCTGCCGATCACCGTGTTCAGGCCGGCAACCAGACGGCGGGCACTGCCACCGGCCACGTCCACCAGCCACAGTTCATTGGCGCCACTGGCGGCATCGACCTGGTTGAAGGCCAGCCACTTCTGGTCCGGCGACCACATCACACTGGCGATCGACAGCTTGGCCGGCAGGCCGCTGATCTGCCGTTCCTTGCCGTCGGCAACGTTCATCAGCCACAGCTTCTCGCCGAAGCTGAAGCGGCTGTCGGAGAACGTGCGCGGGCTGATACGCAGGCCGGCCAGCTTCAGTTCCGGCTGCGCCACCACCTGGATCGACGGCAGCGACGGCATCTGCATCATCGCGGCCACGTCGCGGCGTGGCGACAGGTACAACGAGGGCGCACGGGGCGCGTCCACCACCGCCTGCAGCGCGGCCGACGGCAGTTCGTAGCCGTTGACGCCCTGGGCCTGTGCGGCCACAGGCTGCGGCGCTGCCGCCCAGGCCAGCGGGGCCACCGCCAGCAGTCCCATCGACAGGACCAGGCCGGTCCAGCGCCGTGTGCGGCGCGCGTGCATGCTCATCGTTCCACCTGTGTGATGCGTGAAAACACCGACCTTAACAGTCTGTGCACGCGATCCCATCTGCCGATGGTTGGGTCGTTCCGATGTCATGCCGGGGCCGCGATATACTGGGCGTTCTCCCCTGCCGAGGGGCGCTGCGACCGGATCCCATGAGGCCCGGCCAGGCTCGGTAAGGTGGCTTTGTAACAACGGCGCCCGGCTAGATGCGAGCACCCGCTCGTCCACAACCGGAGCACACGAATGAACGCTGTTGCCAAGACCTTCTCCACCGAAGGTGATTACAAGATCCGCGATATCACGCTGGCCGACTGGGGCCGCAAGGAACTGGACATCGCCGAGCACGAAATGCCGGGCCTGATGTCGATCCGTCGCAAGCACGCCGCCAGCCTGCCGCTGAAGGGCGTGCGCGTGACCGGCTCGCTGCACATGACCATCCAGACCGCAGTGCTGATCGAGACCCTGAAGGACATCGGCGCCGACGTGCGCTGGGCCTCGTGCAACATCTTCTCGACCCAGGACCACGCCGCTGCGGCGATCGCCGCCACCGGCACCCCGGTGTTCGCGTGGAAGGGCGAGACCCTGGAAGAGTACTGGGACTGCACCCTGGACGCGCTGACCTTCACCCTGGCCGACGGCACCCTGACCGGCCCGGAGCTGGTGGTGGACGACGGCGGTGATGTGACCCTGCTGATCCACAAGGGCTACGAGCTGGAAAACGGCAGCGACTGGGTCAACACCGCCTCCGCCTCGCACGAAGAACAGGTCATCAAGAACCTGCTCAAGCGCGTCGCCAAGGAGCGCCCGGGTTACTGGGGCCGCGTGGTCAAGGACTGGAAGGGCGTCTCCGAGGAGACCACCACCGGCGTGCACCGCCTGTACCAGCTGGCCCAGGCCGGCACCCTGCTGATTCCGGCGATCAACGTCAACGACTCGGTCACCAAGAGCAAGTTCGACAACCTGTACGGCTGCCGCGAGTCGCTGGCCGATGGCCTGAAGCGCGCGATGGACGTGATGCTGGCCGGCAAGGTGGCCGTGGTCTGCGGCTACGGTGACGTGGGCAAGGGCTGCGCCGCCTCGCTGCGTGCCTATGGCGCGCGCGTGATCGTCACCGAGATCGACCCGATCTGCGCCCTGCAGGCGGCGATGGAAGGCTATGAAGTCAACACCATCGAATCGACCCTGGGCCGTGCCGACCTGTACGTCACCACCACCGGCAACAAGGACATCATCCGCATCGAGCACCTGAGCGCGATGAAGGACCAGGCCATCGTCTGCAACATCGGCCACTTCGACAACGAGATCCAGGTCGATGCGCTGGTGTCGTTCGCCGGCATCAAGCACGTCAACATCAAGCCGCAGGTGGACAAGTACATCTTCCCGAACGGCAACGCGATCTTCCTTCTGGCCGAAGGCCGCCTGGTGAACCTGGGCTGCGCCACCGGCCACCCGAGCTTCGTGATGTCCAACAGCTTCGCCAACCAGACCCTGGCACAGATCGACCTGTGGGCGAACAAGGACAGCTACGAGAAGAAGGTCTACCTGCTGCCGAAGAAGCTGGACGAAGAAGTGGCCCGCCTGCACCTGGAAAAGATCGGCGTGAAGCTGACCACCCTGAGCCAGGAACAGGCCGACTACATCGGCGTGCCGGTGGAAGGCCCGTTCAAGCCGGACCACTACCGCTACTGATGACTGTGAGGTGCCGGCCAACGGCCCGCACTTCCGGTGCATGCGACACGGACGGGCGCCTTCGGGCGCCCGTTCAGCGTTTGCGCACGGCCGAACATCACGCATCCACCAGAGTGGGGGCCAATAGCCTCGGTCAAGGCAGCACTCTCAGCGCGCGCTACGATGCCCCCATGACCCCGGCCATCAACCTGCTCAAGCGCGAGAAGATCGCCCACACCGTGCGCAGCTACGTGCACGACGCCCACGCCGAATCGTATGGCGGCGAAGCCGTCGACAAGCTCGGCCTCGATCCGGCCCAGGTGTTCAAGACCCTGCTGGCCAGCACCGAGGCACACGAACTGCTGGTGGCCATCGTGCCGGTGGCCGGCCAGCTGGACCTGAAGGCATTGGCCGAAGCGGCCGGCTGCAAGAAGTGCGAGATGGCCGCCGCCGACGCCGCACAGCGCGCGACCGGTTACCTGGTCGGTGGCATCAGCCCGCTCGGGCAGAAGAAGCGCCTGCGCACCTTCCTGGATGCCAGCGCGCAGGCATTGCCCGCGCTGCATGTCAGCGCCGGTCGCCGCGGCCTGGAAGTGGAACTGGCGCCGGCTGACCTGCTGCGCCTCACCGCCGGCCACTACGCGGCGATCGGCAAGGCACGTTGATGCGCTGGCCGTGGTCCGCAGCGCCGTCGCCCCGGCTTGAGGATGCTCAGGCCGATGTGCTGCTGCAGGACCTGTTGTCGCGCGACGCAACGCGCATCACCGATGCCGCACGCACCGTCGCCCGATTGTTCACTCCCGCATCCCTGGAGGCGTTGAGCGCGCATGCGGATACGATTGAACGCAGCTGCCAGGGCGTCGCCCTTGGCGGCATGCTGATCAGCAACCAGGCTCACCTCAAGGCGGCCCTGCAACGGCTGCGCTACTGGCAGGCGCGCGAAGGCTGCCTGTGCGCGCTCTACCCTTCCTATGTGTTCTTCAGCCCCGAGCCGCTGCTGGAACAAGGTCACGTTCAGCTGCGTGCACGGGGCGAAGCGGAGGACGGCTGGGGCGAATGCTACCGGCTGACGTGCACCTGCTGCGCGCAGCCATGGAGCGCGACCGAGCGCGAGTACCACTACCGCTGGTGGGAGTGGAAGGCCGAGCCCGCCCTGCAGACGCCCTAGTTGAGCTTGAACGTGACCGTTCCGCGTATCAGGCTCATGTTTGGCGCCTTGCCCGCCGCTTCACGCTCATAACGCCAGTCACGCGCGTGCTTGAGCGCCGCCGCATCGAGCAGTGGGTACCCACTGGACCGGGACAGGATGATCGCCTGGGTCTTGCCCTGTGCATCCAGCAGCAGCATCAGCTCGACACCGCCCTGCTGGGCTTCGCGCATGGCGGCCGCAGGATACGCCGGGACCGACGAGAGCCGCCGCTGGTGCCAGCCTCCTTCCCGGGCAATCAACGGCGTGCTGGAAGAGAGCGGGCAACGCGCAGGCATCTGCAGGTCGAAGCCCGCAGCCCCTTGCGAAGGCCGGGTGGTGGCTGGCCCACCACAGGCAATCGCCGACACGCTCTGGAGCAACGACTGCTGACGCGAAAGCGCTGCTGCGTCATCCGCCTCCACATGGAACGTGCAACGCCCCGAGGTTGCCTGCGCCTGCAGTGAACCCACGCCCGCGTCGCGGATCAGCGTCACGTCGGACAGGGCCCCACAGGCAGCGCCTGCATCGTACTTTGCTGCCGAGCTTTCACTTGCGGCCAGCAGGCCTGCGGCGACCCATGCAAACGGCATCCAGCTGCGAACATTCATCCCTGTGCTCCCTGCGTTGATTCACCGCCATGGTAGCGCTCCACTGCCGTCACCCTGTTCACATGCCGGCTGTCCGGCCACAGCGTGGGCTCAGGGCCGCCAGTTGGCGTTGTTCTCCCAGAACGCCACCGAGCGCCGGTAGGCCTCCCGGTCCAGCGGCACACCGGAACCGCCCTCCTCCACGCCCAGCGCATTGCGCATCATCGTGATCGGCGCCATCGGCACCTCTTCCGGTTCGGCGGTGTAGATGCAGCCGACGATGCCCCACTCGGCCTCGATCGGTGAACCTTCCTTCGCCAGCTGCCCAGCGCTGTACAGGATCACCACCAGGTAGTTCGCACGCGGTGATTCCACGCCCTCGAACCAGCGCACCAGCACCGGCAGTTCCTCGCGGTTGCGTGCCTCGTAACCACTGCGCAGCAGATGGCGGTTGGCCTCGGTGACCGGCACCGTCAGGCAGCGCGTGCTGGTCCAGTTCTCGTAGACGAACAGCTTGCAGAACGGGGCGTAGCCGTCGAGCACCTTCAGCGGCGCATGCGCGTTGAGGTGTGCCTCGAACTGCTCGGCAGTGCAGTCCTGGATGGTGTTGCCGCGCGGCACGCGCGGAAACAGACGGGGACGGGCGAAATCGGTGAGGACGATGGACATGGCATGCACGAGCGGGAACAGGCCCTCAGGGTAACGGTCGATGCGCTTGAAGTCTGCTTCACATTTGCCGGCCACAGTGCGCGTACATCTCCCGGAGAATCCTGCATGAACCGCTTCCGCTCCCCCCTGCTGTCCGGCCTGCTGGCCGTCCTTCTCCTCCCTGCCATGACCCCATCTTCCGCGTCTGCCGCAGCATCGCGGGTGCTGCTCGTTGTCAGCAGCGAAGGCCGGGACCAAGGGAAGACCCGCCCGGGCTTCGAGATGGACGAATTCGCCCAGGCCTGGCTCATCCTCAAGCAGAACGGCTTCGACATCGACGTGGCAAGTCCGCGTGGCGGCGCCGTCGAGGCTGACAAGTACAACCCCACCGAGGCCTTCAACTCAGCCGTCCTTGCCGATTCCCAGGCAATGGGCAAGCTTGCCGCGACGCTGCCCACTGCACAACTGCGCGCCAGCGACTACCAGGGCGTCCTGGTGATCGGCGGCAAGGGTGCCATGTTCGACCTTCCGGCCGACAAGGCCCTGCATGCCACGATTGCCGGAATCTGGCAGCAGGGTGGACTGGTCGCGGCGGTATGCCATGGTCCGGCCGCACTGGCAGGTGTTCGCCTTCCCGATGGCCGGGCCATGGTGGAAGGCCGCGCCATGACCGGATTCACGGAAGAGGAAGAAGCACTGTTCGGCAAACGTTGGGCGAAGGAATTCGCGTTCCAGCTTGAACCGCGCATGCGCGAGCTGGGCGCACGCTGGCAGGAGGCACCGCTGATGATGCCCAAGGTCGTAGTCGATGGACGCCTGCTGACCGGTCAGAACCCGTTCTCGACCGCCGCACTGGCTGACGCCTTCGTGCGCGCCAGCGGGCGTGTGCCACTGGCACGGCAGGCATGGCGCGATGAACGCAGCATGGCGCTGGTGGAGCAGCACCTGCAGCAGCGCGATGGGCAGGCGGCGCAGATACTGGCGCAGCGCCCGTCCGACCATCACGTCGAGCTGATCGGCATGCTGGGTTTCTACCAGCTGAAAGCGGCAAAGGACGCCACTGCGACCGCCGACGCGCTGTCCATCATGCAGTTGGCCAGCCCGCATATGGACGAGCCGAGGCTGCAGGTTGCGATGGCAGAAGCGCACTGGCGCCTGGGCTGGACCGATCTGGCCCGTTCGCAGGTACTGGCGGTGCTGGAAAAGCAGCCCGGTCTGGACGAAGCTAACGCTCTCCTGGCCCGCATGCAGCCCTGACCATGGACGCCGAGCGCCTGCGCCTGCTGTTGATTGAAGACAACCTGCCGTTGGCCTCGGCCATCATCGACATGCTGCAGGTGCATGGCCATCTGGTCGATTTCGCCGCTGACGGACACGTCGGGCTGCAGTTGGCGCTGGCGTCACCGCCGGATGTGCTGCTGCTCGATATCGGGTTGCCGGGCACCGATGGTACGACGGTCTGCCGTCGGTTGCGCGAGTGCAGTGATCGGCACGTCCCCGTCCTCATGCTGACCGCACGCGATGCGATCGACGACAAGCTGCAGGGCTTCGCTGCGGGCGCGGATGACTATCTGGTCAAGCCCTTCGACGATGCCGAGCTGCTCGCCCGCTGTCTCGCCCTCGCCCGCCGCCATCGCGTGGGCCAACCGAACCTCCTGCAGATTGGACCGTTGAACATCGACCGCCGCAGCGGCCAGGCCTGGCGCGCGGGATTGCTGCTGGAGCTGGCACAGGTTCCGCAGCGCATCCTGCTCGTACTGGCCGAGGCCTGGCCGCGAACCGTCACCCGCAGCGAGCTCGTTCAACGCCTGTGGGGGGACGAAGCACCTCCTTCCGATCCGCTGCGCTCGCATTTGTACCTGTTGCGGCAGGTACTGGACAGGCCGTTCGAAGGCGAGATGCTGCGCACCGTCCACGGTGTCGGCTTCCGTCTGGAAGCTTCGCCATGAAACCGCGGCCCACCCAGCACCTGCGCCGTCGACTGCTGATCACATTCACAGCCTTCGCGCTGTTCACCGCCATGGTGTTCGGCACCTACTCGCTGGTGTTCATGTATGTGGTGGAAGACAGCATCTTCAACGCCCAACTGGACCGTGAAGCACGCACTCAGCTCGCCCGGTACGCGCACGAAGGGGACTGGCGCACACCTGCCGATGCCGCAATCCAGCTGCATCGTTCACCCTCTACCTTCCCCGACGATCTGCGCAGCGGGTTCGTAAAGGAACCGTGGCGCTCAGAGTTCGCGGGTGTCGATGGCCGGCACTACCATCTCAAGCGGATCGATCCCCCGGCCGGCGCCCGCCCTGCTTGGCTTGTGTCGGAGGTCAGTGCGCAACTGGTGGTCCGGCCGATCCGCGATCGGGTCGTAATGCTGCTCGCCGGCACAGCACTGCTGGTCCTGATGGCGGCGATTGTCCTCGGCATCTGGCTCGCCCATCGCAGCACACGCTCGCTCTACGCGCTGGTCGAAGAGGTTGAAGCGCTGAAGCCGGAACCAGGCCCCGGCGTGCGCCTGGCAGCACGTTTCGATGATGACGAGATTGGCGTGCTCGCGCGCGCGCTGGATGGATTGTCCGCACGCGTCGCTGCCTTCGTTGCCCGCGAACACGCGTTCACGCGCGATGCCAGCCACGAACTGCGCACCCCCTTGAGCGTCATCTCCAGTGCGGCGAGCCAGTTGGCCAGCGAGTCGGGCCTGTCCGAGCGTGGCCGCCAGCATGTGCAGCATATCCGTCTTTCGGCACTGCAGCTGCAACAGGCCATTGCGGCGCTGCTGGCGCTGGCTCGCGAGGAAACCGCCAGCCACGGCGCTCCGCCGGTCAAACTTGTGCCGCTGCTGGAACGGGTGATCATCGAGCAGTCTCCGTTGCTGGCTGCACGGCCAGTCGAGGTACAGCTGACCGTGCCCGAAGGGGCCACGCTGCGCGCGCCCGAGGCGGCCCTGCGCGTAGTCCTGGCCAATCTGGTCGGCAATGCGTTCGCGCATACCACGCAGGGCCAGGTCCTGATTGCATGGCAGGACGCTCAGCTGCTGGTGCACAACACGGCAGGTACTTCACCCTTCCTTGGCAACTGGCCCGAGCCGCGGCCATTCGACAAGCGTGATGGCAGCGAGGGAAACGGCCTGGGCCTGGATATCATGCGGCGACTGTGCAGCCACTACGGGCTCGAACTGGTCATCCAGCAAGGCGGTGGCGGGGTGATGGCCCGCTTGAGGGGGCAGCCAGCCGAGGCATGAAGCGCCTCCGGCGGTCCAGCCCCGTCAGTGCCGAGTTGTAGCGGCCCCTACAACGCCATCCGTTCACGCAGTTCACGCGCCTGCCGGCGCGACACCTCCACCTCGCTGCCGTCATCCAGCGTCAGGTCGTAACCATCGCCGATGCTGGGCGTCACGCCGCGGATGCGGCGCAGGTTGACCAGGGTATTGCGGTTGGCACGGAAGAACAGATCCGGCGGCAGGCGTGTTTCCAGTGCGCTCAGGCTGCGGGTCAGCAAGGCGTTCTGGTCGCGGAACCACAACCGGGTGTAGTTGCCATCCACCACCAGCCGGCGGATCTCGGAGACCGCCACGAACCAGCAGCGTTCGCCCTCGCGCACGAACACCTGGTCCTGCGCGCCCAGCGTGCCACGCATCTCTGGCGCTTCGGCTGAAGCCACTTCGCGCTGGCGTGCCCGCTCCAGCGCCTCCAGCAACCGGGGCGCTTCCACCGGCTTCATCAGATAGTCCAGCGCGTTGGCCTGGAATGCGCGCACCGCGTAGGTGTCGTAGGCAGTAACGAAGACCACCGCCGGCACCGTGTCCAGGCCGTCCAGCACATCGAACCCACTGCCGGAAGGCATCTGCACATCCAGCAGTACCAGGTCCGGCGCCAGCGTGGCGATCGCCTCGCGCGCGGCAGGCACATCGTCGGCCTCACCCACGCACTGCACCCAGGGCAGCGCCGACAACAGCGTGCGCAGCTCCTGCCGCGCCAGCCGCGCATCATCAACGATCAACACACGCAGCGTGGCACTCATTGTGGAATCTCCAGCAGGGCCTGCATGCGGTCGCCGACCGGTTGCAGGGTGAAACGGCCGCGAGAACCGAGCTGCGCACGCAGGTAGGCCAGGCCGACGCCATGCCCGTCGGCAGGCTCGCTGGCGCTGCCCAGCGGGTTGTCCACCTGCAGTCGCAATACATCGCCGTCCAGCGTGGCCTGGATCTGTACCTCGCCACCACCGGGGCGGCTGGCAATACCGTGCTTGATCGCATTCTCCACCAGCAGCTGCAGCGCCATCGCCGGCAACTGCGCCTGCAGGGCGTCAGCATCGATGCGCCGAGCTACCTGCAGGCGCTGCTCGAAGTGGATCGCCTCGATCGCCAGATAGTCGTCCACCACCGCCAGTTCTTCGGCCAGCGTGACCTGCTCACTGCGGTTGTGCGCCAGCGCCTGGCGCAGTGTGCGCGACAGGCGGGTGACCATGTCACGCGCACGCTCGGGATCTTCCAGGATCAGCGCGCGCAGGTTGTTCAGCGCATTGAACATGAAGTGCGGGTTGAGCCGTGCGCGCAGTGCATCGCGCTCCAGTGCGCTGCGTTCGGCTTCGGCGCGCAGCCGGGCCAGTTCACTGTGGCGCGCCCGGCGCAGACCGTGCAGGCCGGCCCACAGGCCGGTCCACATCAGCAGGAACAACGCGGTGTTCATCCAGTACACCAGCAGCGAAGACCACCGGTAATCCGCGTGGCCGCCAGGCAGCTGCACCCAGCCCAGTGCCAGCGCCGGCAGCAGCAGCGCCGCCGTCATCGCCTGTGCGACGCTGGCACCGGCCACCACACCGGCGGCCAGTTTCAACACCAGGCTGCCCAGGCTCCCCTCCCACCAGCGCTGGCGCAGCGCCATCGCGCGCAGCATGCCGCTGCACACCCAGAGGCAGGCGGCCACGCTGACGGTGATCAACACGATGCCGCTGAACACCACGCCGCCGCCGATCCGCATCCCGGCCCACAGCCCGTACATCGCATAACCCGCCCATGCCAGTGCATTGAGCGTCCAGAAGCGGCGGGATGAGGTGGTGGCGTCCATGCGGGCTCTCGGCGAGGACAAGGGTCAGGGGTGCGCGGCGAGGAAACGCTGCACCTGCTCCTGCAGCCAGCGCGGATCATCCCACATCAGGAAGTGGAACCCCTGTGCGCTCATCGCGATCTGCACGCCCTTCAGTTTCGCGTACTGCGCCTGAAACACCGCGCGGGTGCTGTCCTCGGTGCCGCCCATCGGCTGGTAGCCGGCCCAGCTGCCCAGCACCAGCGTCGGTGCGCTGATCGAGGCGATGCTGTCGCGCAGGTCGGTGGTCATCACCGCATGCATGGCATCGGCGGTGGTCTGGCGGTCACTGCCTTCGCCCCAGCGGCCCAGCTCGGCCTGGCGCTGCGGATCACGGGTCATGCCCGGCAGGCCCGCCTTCAACTGCGCCTGCCATTGCGGGGCGTCGGCAGCGAGCATGCCCTTGCGCAGCTGGTCGGCCATCGGGCGCACGCTGTCTGCGGTGGCCTTCGGGTCACGCGCGGCTGGCAGGAACGGCAGTGCATCGACCACCACCAGTGCGCTGACCGCCGTCGGCTGGGCCTGCGCCATCTGCATGCCCAGCAGGCCACCCAGGCTGTGTCCGATCACCACCACCGGGCCCAGGTGCTGGTCATGCAGGTAGGCCAGCAGCTGCCCACGCATCGCCGGCAGGAACTCGGCCGGGCGCGGATCAGCGGCTTCGGCGCCGGCAAAACCGGGCAGCTGCACCAGATGGCACTGCACGTCCTTCAGCGCCAGGCAGGTCTCGCGCCAGACCTCGGCGCTGCTGTTGAGACCGGGAATCATCAGCAGCGGACGGCCCTTGCCGACCACCTCGACCTGCACCTTGCCGGTGCCTGTGGCGGCCGCCGCATGGGCCGAACCGGAGCCAAGCACGGCCATCGCCATGCCAATCATCGCCAGCCGGGCCAGCGCCTTCATTGCGTACCACAGTGCCAGGAAGATCTTCATCGTCTGCTCCTTCGTCGGGTGGATGTTGCCGGGATGGGAGCAGCGTGGGCCGGGCCGAGGCGTCCCGGTTGCGATTTCGGAGCAACGGCCGGACACCGGGGCGAACGGTCGCGTGCCACGGATGGCCTGCCCTCACGCAGCCGTCAAACATCCATCTTGATGAAGCGATATACTGACCCGCCCCCGCCGCCACCGCCCGTGCCATGACTGCCATCAGCTTCGAGTTCTATCCGCCCAAGACCGACGAACAGCGCAGCCAGCTGGACCGCGCCGCGGCCAAGCTGAAGGACTACGGCCCCGAGTACGTGTCGTGTACCTTCGGCGCCGGTGGCTCGACCCTGAGCTACACCTCCGAAACCGTGCGCCATCTCAACCAGCACCACGGTTTCGATGCCGCGCCGCACCTGTCGTGCGTGGGCGGCACCCGCCAGGAAATCCGCGAGCTGCTCAAGCTGTACCGCGCCATCGGCTGCCGCCGCCTGGTCGCGCTGCGCGGCGACCTGCCGTCGGGCATGGGCTTTCCCGGCGACATGCGCTATGCCGCCGAACTGATCGACTTCATCCGCGCCGAGCACGGCGATGCGTTCCATATCGAAGTGGGCGCGTACCCCGAAACGCATCCGCAGGCCTCCGATGCACTGGCCGACCTGAAGCACTTCAAGGCCAAGATCGATGCCGGTGCCGATGCGGCGATCACCCAGTACTTCTTCAACCCGGACGCGTACTTCCATTTCGTCGACGAAGTGCGGCGGTTGGGCGTGCAGGTACCGATCACCCCCGGCATCATGCCGATCGCCAACTTCAGCCAGCTGCGTCGCTTCTCCGAACAGTGTGGTGCGGAGATTCCGCGTTGGATCAGCCGCAAGATGCAGGCCTATGGCGATGATGCGGAGTCAGTGCGCGCATTCGGCACTGAAGTGGTGGCCCGGCTGTGCCAGCGCCTGATCGAAGGCGGCGCACCCGGCCTGCACTTCTATACACTGAACCTGGCCAAGCCGACCACCTCGGTGCTGAAGCTGCTGCAGGGCTGAGCGCACGGCGCGCCAGCGTGATCGGCGCTACCCTGTGGCGATGATCCGGCTTTCCTTCCTGCTGTTGCTGCTGCCGCTGTGCGTGCTGTCGAGCGTCGCCCACGCACAGTCCACGCGCCTGAACCGCTGTACCGATGCCCAAGGCCAGAGCGTGTATACCGACCGGCCCTGCGACAGTGTGGGTGCGCAGTCGCGGCTGCCGCCGCCTGCGCCCGCCGGCAGCACCCTGCAGCGCGACACCCTGGGAGCACGCTGCCCGCGGCGGCTGAGCGAACTGGTGGATGCGCTGCGTACTGGCATCCTCAGCAACGATGTGAACCGGCTGTCCTCGCTGTACCTGTGGGGCGCGGTCTCCGATGCGGGTGCGCAGCGCATCCTCGGCCAGCTGGAATCGTTGGCGCGGCGGCCATTGGTGGACGTGGTGCCGGTGTATCCCTCGCAGGCGCTGCCGCAATCGCAGGATGAGGGCCAGAACCCAGCTGCGCAGGGATCCGACCCTGTGGCCTCTGTAGCGCGCCATCCGATCGGCCTGCGCCTGGAACAGACCTTGCCCGGCAGCGTGTCGCGCGCTTCGACGGTGCTGGGGTTGCGGCGGCAGTACGGGTGTTTCTGGATCACGCTGTGATCGGGAGGGTCAGAGCCCCGCGTTGCGATGATCCGACCCTGACATCACGCCGGCCACAGCGCACGAATGGCGGCGATGCCCTGCCCACCATGGCGACGCGCCTCACTGATGTGGCCACTACCCATGCCACCCAGCGCGTAGATCGGCAGTGACACCTGCGCACGCAGCTCGGCGAAGGCATCCCAGCCCAGCGGCACGGCATCGGGATGGCTGGCCGTGGCCTGCACCGGACCCAGCACGGCGAAGTCGCAGCCCAACTGCTGTGCGGCCTGCAGCTGCTGCAGGTCATGGCAGGACGCGGCCACCAGCTGGCCTTCGGGCAGCGGACGCTGCGACAGCTCCAGCAGCTGCTCGCTGCCCAGATGCACGCCCACGCCCAGTGCGCGTGCCAGCTCGATATCGCGGTTGAGCAGCCACTGCACCCCGCTGCGACGATGCGCGCGCAGGGCCTGCTCGACCATCGCCTGGCGCTGCGGATGCGCCGTCGGCAAGCGCAGCTGGATGCGCTGCTGGCCCGCGGCCACCGCGCGCTGCAGCTGTTCGTGCCAATGCTGCATGCCGCCCTCATCATCCGCCGGCGCCGGGGTGATCAGGTAGCTGTCAGGCTGGCGCAGGGCGGCCACCACCGGCAGGTCTGCCGGTGGCATTGAATAGCGGCCCAGCTTGTCCGGCGCCACCCAGGTAATGGCCTGCCCTTCACGGCCCCGGGGGGTTCCCTTCCAGCTGCGCACGTGGCGCACCTCCAGGGTCAGATGCTTGTCCGGATAGCGCTGCGGCACGTCCATCAGCCACTCGCCGATATCGGCCTCGATGCCCAGTTCCTCGCGCAGCTCGCGCACCAGCGCCTGTTCGGAGGTCTCGCCGGATTCGCGCTTGCCGCCGGGGAACTCCCACAGGCCGGCCATGTCGCGGTTCTCGGTACGGCGGTTGAGCAGCACGCGGCCACGGGCGTCGGTGATGACGGCGGCCACAACGTGGATCGATCGGGTGGGGGAAGGCATGGAGGAAGCATGCCCAGAACAGGGCGGCCCGCGCAATCTCGGATCGGGCCGGATCAGCCCTGCGAAACAGCCGCCATAAAAGAAGAGCCCCGCTTTCGCGGGGCTCTTCGGGGTCAGCTCAGCTGGCCGTGGCAATGCTTGTACTTCTTGCCACTGCCGCACGGGCATGGATCGTTGCGGCCGATCTTCGGCTCGTCGCGCTGCACCTGTGCGATGCCCTGCTGGGCAGCCTGCACCTGCGCGGCTTCCTCGTCGGCGCTGTAGCCGCCCACGTCCTGGTGCTGGAACTGCGACTGGCTCAGGCGGGCTTCGGCCTGCTGGCGTTCGGCCGCTTCCAGCGCCTGCACTTCCTCGTCGCTGCGGATGCGCACGCGCGACAGCAGGGTCACCACTTCGCGCTTGACGTTCTCCAGCATGTCCGAGAACAGTTCGAAGGCTTCCTTCTTGTACTCCTGCTTCGGCTGCTTCTGCGCGTAACCACGCAGGTAGATGCCCTGGCGCAGGTAATCCATGCGGGCCAGGTGCTCCTTCCAGCTCTGGTCCAGCACGGTCAGCATCACGTGCTTCTCCAGTGCGCGCATGGTCTCTTCGCCCACGCCGGCTTCCTTCTCGGCGAAGTGCTGGTTGACGCGCTCCTGCACCTTGGCGGCGATGGCTTCGGCGTCCAGCTCTTCGTGCGACTTGACCAGGTCGGTCAGCGACATCTGCAGGCCGAAGTCCGACTCCAGGGTCGCTTCCAGGCCACGCAGGTCCCACTGCTCGTCGATCGAGTTCGGCGGCACGAAGCGGGCCACCACGTCGAAGATCACGTCGTCGCGGATGCCGTCGACGTTGTCCTTCACCGACTCGGCGTCCAGCAGTTCGTCGCGCTGGGCGTAGATCACCTTGCGCTGGTCGTTGTTGACGTCGTCGAAGTCCAGCAGGTTCTTGCGGATGTCGAAGTTGTGGGCCTCGACCTTGCGCTGCGCCTTCTCGATCTGGCGGCTGACCAGGCGGTCTTCGATGACGTCGTCTTCCTTCATGCCCATCATGCGCATGGCCTTCTGCACCCAGTCGGAGGCGAAGATGCGCATCAGGTTGTCTTCCAGCGACAGGTAGAAGCGGGACGAACCCGGGTCACCCTGGCGGCCCGAACGGCCACGCAGCTGGTTGTCGATACGGCGCGATTCATGGCGTTCGGTACCGACGATGTGCAGGCCGCCGGCAGCCTTGACGGCCTCGTGGCGCTTCTGCCATTCGGCCTTGACCGCGGCCTTCTGCTCGTCGGTGGCACCTTCGCCCAGCTCGTGGATTTCCGCTTCCAGCGAACCGCCCAGAACGATGTCGGTACCACGGCCGGCCATGTTGGTGGCAATGGTCACGGCCGCCGGACGGCCGGCATTGGCGACGATGGTCGCTTCGCGGTCATGCTGCTTGGCGTTGAGCACTTCGTGCTTCACGCCCGCCTTGCGCAAGTGCTCGGACAGCATTTCCGAGGTTTCGATCGAGGTGGTACCCACCAGCACCGGCTGGCCACGCTTGGCGCACTCTTCGATGTCGGCCAGCACCGCATTGAACTTGCCCTTGCGGTTGAGGAACACCTGGTCCGGGCTGTCCTTGCGGATGGTCGGGCGGTTGGTCGGAATCACCACCACTTCCAGGCCGTAGATGCTCTGGAACTCGAAGGCTTCGGTATCGGCCGTACCGGTCATGCCGGACAGCTTCTTGTACATGCGGAACAGGTTCTGGAAGGTGATGCTCGCCAGCGTCTGGTTCTCGCGCTGGACCGGCACGCCTTCCTTCGCTTCCACGGCCTGGTGCAGGCCATCGGACCAGCGGCGGCCGGACAGGGTGCGGCCGGTGAACTCGTCGACGATGACCACTTCGCCATCGCGCACGATGTAGTCCACGTCACGCTGGTAGATCGCGTGCGCGCGCAGTGCGGCGTTGAGGTGGTGGACCACGGTCAGGTTCTGCGGCGCGTACAGGCCTTCGGTCTCGCCGTCGAGGATGCCGGCCTCGACCAGCAGCTGCTCGGCGTGCTCCATGCCCGCTTCGGACAGGTGCACCTGCTTGCCCTTCTCGTCGACCCAGAAGTCGCCCTCGCCGTCTTCCACTTCCTGCTTGACCAGGTTCGGCACGACGCGGTTGACGCGGATGTACAGCTCCGGGGAATCATCGGCCGGGCCGGAGATGATCAGCGGGGTACGCGCTTCGTCGATCAGGATGGAGTCGACTTCGTCGACGATGGCGTAGTGCAGGCCGCGCTGGTAGCGGTCGGCCTTGGACAGCGCCATGTTGTCGCGCAGGTAGTCGAAACCGAATTCGTTGTTGGTGCCGTAGGTGATGTCCGAGGCGTAGGCTTCGCGCTTGTCGCTGTGCGGCATGCCCGGGTACACCACGCCCACGCTCAGGCCCAGCCAGTTGTACAGCTTGCCCATCTGCGCGGCGTCACGGCGCGCCAGGTAGTCGTTCACGGTGACCACGTGCACGCCCTTGCCTTCCAGCGCGTTGAGGTACACCGGCAGGGTCGCCACCAGGGTCTTGCCTTCACCGGTGCGCATTTCTGCGATCTTGCCCAAGTGAAGCACCATGCCGCCGATCAGCTGCACGTCGTAGTGGCGCATGCCCAGCACGCGGCGACCGGCTTCGCGGCAGACCGCGAACGCTTCCGGCAGCACCTTGTCCAGGGCTTCACCATCGGCGATGCGCTGCTTGAACTCCGGCGTCTTGGCCTGAAGCTGCTCGTCGGAAAGCTTCTCGATCTCCGGCTCCAGCGCATTGATCTTGGCGACGATGCGGTTGAGCTGGCGCAGCTGTCGTTCGTTACGACTGCCAAATACGCGGGTAAGCAGGCTGTTGATCATTGAAGGAACCGGGTTGGATGGACACGACGCCCGGCCTCCCCCTTGGGATCCGTCCGCCGCAAACGAAACAGGGCGCCTGGCGCCCTGTCGATGGCAACACCCATTGTAGCTTGGGACGGCCGGCTGAGGTTTCAAGCGCCGATCCGGTCGCGATCGCCCCGGATTCGGCAAAGAAACACGAATGCGGGGTCGGATCCCTTTCGCCACGGCGAATGGGATCCGCCCCCGGACCGGGGATCAGCCGCGGCTGACGCGGCCGACCGGCGTGTTGCCGCCGTCGCCGAGGAACTTGCGCGGGTTGACCACGTTGCCGTTCTCCCACACCTCGAAGTGCACGTGGGCGCCGGTCGAACGACCGGTGGAACCGGCCTTGGCCACTTCCTGCCCGGCACGGACCAGGTCGCCGACCTTCACCACCAGGCGCGAATTGTGCGCATAGCGGGTGACGTAGCCGTTACCGTGGTCGACGTCGACCACGTTGCCGTAGCCGCCCTTCACGCCGGAGAAGCTGACCACGCCTTCGGCCACGGCCATCACCGGGTCACCGACCTTGGCGTGGAAGTCCATGCCCTTGTGGGTGGCGGCACCGCGGCCGAACGGGTCGGCACGGGTGCCGAAACCGGAGGTCACATAGCTGTTGCGGATCGGCATGCGCGAGGGCACGGCGTTCTGCTGCAGCTGGTGGTCGAACATCAGCGATTCCATCACCGACAACTGGCGGCCTGAAGCAGCGAAGCGCTGCTCCAGCAGCTGTAAGTCGGCGTTGACGTCCTTGACCGGGATGTCGCTGGTCGGGCCGCCGGCGTCACCGTCACCGAGGCCGGGGGTCTCGTTGAAGTCGAACTCGCCGTCTTCCAGCTTGCCCATCTGGGTCAGCCGTTCGCCGAGGGCGTTGAGGCGTGTGGCCTGGGCCTGCAGCTCGCCGAGGCGGGCCGCCAGCGCGTTGACCTGGGTCTGCGCATCGCGCTTGACCTTGGCCAGCTCCGCATCCTGGCGCTCGACCTTGGCCTGCAGGCGGGAGTCATTCAGCGCGCTGGCGCCAATGCCACCGGCAAGGCCGATAATGCAGCCTACCCCGAGCACGCTGCCCAGCAGGGCGCGGGGGCGGTCCTCGAAATAGAACCGCAAACGCGCGATGGGCGACGATTTGGCCTGTCCTTCACGCGTTTTGATTACGATCTTTTTGAATGCCATCAGTGAGTTTTCATGTCTGAGCCGAAATCCAGCGTTCGCCCCGCGTCAGTGCCGAAGCCGGCGCTGGATGCGGTGATGGCGGACAAAAGCGGGAACCCGCTGCGGCGTGCCTTGTGGCTCGACGCGCTGGACCGTCAGTTGCGCCCCCAGTTGCCGCCACCTCTGCGCAGCCGTTGCCGGCTGGCCAATGTGGACGGGGAACACCTCGTTTTTCTCGTCGAGTCCCCGGTCTGGCATGCCAAGTTGCGGCTTGCCGAAGCCCAGTTGCTCGACGCGGCCCGTTCCATCGGGCTGAAGGCCACCAAGGTGACCATCAAGACTGCGTCTCCCACTCCCACGCGCTCCCCAGCGCTCGACAACCGGAATGGACCCCACGCAGTTTCAGCCGCCACGCACAAAGGGCTACGCGACGCCTTGGCTTGCCTGCAGGACGTTCCTTCGAAGCCGAAGAAGCGGTCCTGACGACAACGGAGCATCCGGCTCCGCTCCCCGTCGCGCGTGTCACCACGGCGTGAAACATTTCGGGGGCCGGGTCGCATCCTAGCTGCCATCCGGGGGCCTGTCGTTAGATTGTTGTTAAAACTACGTTAAATTCAGGCTTCCGATCCAACAGGTTCACAAAACCGTGACCTCGAACCGGCCTTGACGCGCGTCAAGCATGCTGAATGCGACGAAGACACCTGAAACGACAACGCCGCCCTCGAAGGCGGCGTTTTTGTCTTTCAATTCAACAACCTGCAGGAATCAGGCGTAGGCCGGAGTGGCATATTCCACCGGATCCGGCGTGGCCGGCGAGTCGAAGCTGACCCATTCCCAGGCGGTAGCGTCGGCCATTAGCGCGCGCACCAGCTTGTTGTTGAGGGCGTGACCCGACTTGAAGCCCTCGTAGGCACCCAGCACCTGACCACCGGCCAGATAAAGGTCGCCGATCGCGTCGAGGATCTTGTGGCGCACGAATTCGTCGGCGTAGCGCAGGCCGTCTTCATTGAGCACGCGGAACTCGTCCAGCACGATGGCGTTGTCCATCGAACCGCCCAGGCCCAGGTTGCGCTCGCGCATGTATTCCAGGTCGCGCATGAAGCCGAAGGTGCGCGCGCGGGAGATTTCCTTGGTGTAGGCCAGCGTCGAGAACTCGATTTCCTGGCGCGACTGCTTGGCCGGGATCATCGGATGGTCGAACTGGATGGTGAAGCCCAGCTTGTAGCCCTCGTACGGGGTGAAGCGGGCCACCTTGTCGCCCTCGGTCACTTCCACGGTCTTCAGCACGCGGATGAAGCGCTTGGGCGCATCCTGTTCCACGATGCCCGCCGACTGCAGCAGGAACACGAACGGGCCGGCCGAACCGTCCATGATCGGCAGCTCGGCCGAGGACAGTTCGACGATGATGTTGTCCACACCCAGGCCGGCCAGCGCCGACATCAGGTGTTCGACGGTCTGGATCTTGGCGTCGTTGCAGGTCAGGCCGGTGCACAGGGTAACTTCGGTGACCAGCTCGGCCTTGGCCGGCACTTCCACAACCGGATCCAGGTCCACGCGACGGAACACGATGCCATGGTTGACCGGTGCCGGGCGCAGGGTCATGTAGACCTTGTCACCGCTGTGCAGGCCAACGCCGGTGGCGCGGATCGTGTTCTTGAGGGTGCGTTGCTGGATCATGGGGGATGGACCGGAAGTGACACATTAGATTAACACGCACGGTCCCCTACCCCGGCTGAAAGGCAGGCAGGACACACCGGCGCGCCAATGGGACGCACATGAAGCAGGGCGGCCGGGCCCATCCTGGCCCGGCGCCCGCGTTTTCAGGACATGGTGGCGCAACCCGGGGAGGACAACCCCGGGCCGCCCCGCTTAGTCCGCCTGGCGGCGCAGGAAGGCCGGGATGTCCAGGTAGTCGTTCGGCAGTTCCGCTGCGGCCGGGGCCGAGGAGGCCGGGGCCGACGGGGTCGAAGCGGCCGCGGTATCGCTGCTGGCGCGACGCAGGCCCAGGCCCATGCCGCCGACGGCCTTGGACACGGCGTCGCCGCCGTTGTCGAAGTCGCCGAACTCCGGCTGGCCGGTGGTGGCGTTGCGGACCAGCTTGATCGGCGCACGCTCGCCCGGACGCTGGGTCTTGCTGGCCGACACGCGGTTCAGGCCGGTGGCCACCACGGTCACGCGCACTTCGTCCTGCATGTCCGGGTCGAGCACGGTGCCGACCACCACGGTGGCGTCTTCCGAAGCGAAGCCGTCGATGGTGCGGCCGATCTCGTCGAACTCGGCCATGGTGAAGTCGGCGCCGGCGGTGATGTTGACCAGGATGCCGTTGGCACCGGCCAGGTTCACGTCGTCCAGCAGCGGGTTCTGGATCGCCGATTCGGCGGCGGCCTGGGCGCGGTCATCGCCACGGGCGGTGCCGGTACCCATCATCGCCAGGCCCATTTCGGACATGACGGTGCGCACGTCGGCGAAGTCGACGTTGATCAGGCCCGGACGCACGATCAGGTCGGCGATGCCCTGCACGGCGCCCTGCAGCACGTCGTTGGCAGCGCGGAAGGCCTGGATCATGGTCGCGTTGCGGCCCAGCACGGTGATCAGCTTCTCGTTCGGGATGGTGATCAGCGAGTCGCAGTGCTGGCTCAGTTCCTCGATGCCCTTCAGCGCCACCTGCATGCGGCGACGGCCTTCGAACGGGAACGGCTTGGTGACCACGGCCACGGTCAGGATGCCCATTTCCTTGGCCAGCTGCGCCACCACCGGTGCAGCACCGGTGCCGGTGCCGCCGCCCATGCCGGCGGTGATGAACACCATGTCCGCGCCCTGCAGGGCGTCCATGATGCGCTCACGGTCTTCCAGCGCGGCCTGGCGGCCGACTTCCGGGTTCGCGCCTGCGCCCAGGCCCTTGGTCACGTTGGTACCCAGCTGCAGCTGCAGCTTGGCACCACAATTCTTGATGGCCTGCGAGTCGGTGTTGGCGGTGATGAATTCCACGCCGTCCACTGCCGAGTTGACCATGTGCGCCACGGCATTGCCGCCGCCGCCGCCCACGCCAACCACCTTGATCACCGCATTGGGTGCCATCTTTTCGATCAGTTCAAAATGCGCCATGTCCGTGTCCTCGTTGTATCCGCTTTGGCTGGCATGGGCATTCGGGCGTCCTGCCGTCCTGCTGCATGCCGACGTTGCGGCTGTGTGGGTTGTGTGTTGCCGGTATTGCCCTGTGATGCGGGTACTGCGGGTGTTGCGCCTGGGCGATGCCCAGGTTTGCGGATTCCGCGTCAGAACTCGCCGCGGAACCAGGTCTTGAGTTTCTTGAACATGCTTCCAGCGCGCCCGGTCGGCAGCGACGGCCGGCGCGGATGCTCGATCTGGCTGCCCATCAGCAGCAGGCCCACGCCGGTGGCATGCACCGGGTTGCCCACCACTTCGCCCAGGCCGGTGACGTGCTGCGGAATGCCCACGCGCACCGGCATCTGCAGCATTTCCTCGGCCAGCTCGACCACGCCTTCCATCTTCGACGCACCACCGGTCAGCACCATGCCGGCGCGCACCAGTTCCTCGAAGCCGGAGCGGCGCAGTTCGGCCTGCACCATCTCGAAGATCTCCTCGTAACGACCCTGCACCGCCTGCGCCAGCGAGTGGCGCGGCATGCGGCGCGGCGGGCGGTCGCCCACCGACGGCACCTGGATGCTTTCCTCGGCGGTGGCCAACTGGGCCAGGGCGCAGGCGTAGCGCACCTTGATCTGCTCGGCTTCCGGGGTCGGCGTGCGCAGCATGTGCGCGATGTCGTTGGTCACGTGGTCACCAGCGATCGGCAGCGAGGCGGTGTGGCAGATCGCACCCTGCACGAACACCGCGATGTCGGTGGTGCCGGCGCCCATGTCGACCAGCACCACGCCCAGCTCGCGCTCGTCGGCGGTCAGCACCGCCACGCTGGAGGCCAGCGAGGACAGCACCAGGTCATCCACCTGCAGGCCGCAGCGCTGCACGCACTTGCTGATGTTGGCCGCGGCCGACTGCGCGCACACCACCAGGTGCGCGTGCACCTCCAGGCGCACGCCGGTCATGCCGACCGGATTGCGGATGCCTTCCTGCGAATCGTCCAGCACGTACTCGCGCGGGATCGCATGCAGGATCTTCTGGTCGGCCGGAATCGCCACCGCCTTGGCCGCATCGAGCACGCGATCCAGGTCACCCCAGGTCACTTCCCCGTCGCGGATCGGCACGATGCCCGGCGAGTTCTTGCACTGCACGTGGTTGCCGGAGATCGAGGCGTACACCGAGCGGATCTCGCAGCCGGCCATCAGCTCGGCTTCTTCCACCGCGCGCTGGATCGACTGCACGGTCGATTCGATGTCCACCACCACGCCGCGCTTCAAACCGCGCGACTCGTGCGAGCCGATGCCGATCACTTCGATCGGGTTGCCCGGCGAATACTCGCCCACCAGCGCCACCACCTTGGAGGTGCCGATGTCCAGGCCAACGATCAGCGATTTGTCACCCTTGCGATTCATGTCCTTTCCTGCGTCCTGCTGGCTGGGGTCGCCGGCGTTTTCGCCGGCGTGGCCGGGGTACCCCAGCTCAGCGTGAAACCATTGGTGTAACGGAGGTCGGCGCGCTCGATCGGCGCGTCCTGGCGGTTCAGCTGCGGCAGCACCTTGACGAAGCGCTGCATGCGCGAGCGCGCGTCGTCACGGCCGACCACCACTTCGGTGCCGTTGCTCAGCACCAGCGACCAGCTGCCGCGTGCATCCATCGTCACCCGGCGCACATCGACGCCGGCCGGTGCGAACAATGCACGCGAGTCGCTGTACAGCTTCATCACTTCTTCGGTCTGGCTGTCCGGGCCATCCAGTTCGGGCAGCGCCAGATCGGCCAGCTTCTTCGGCGTGGGGAACAACTTGCCCTGCTCGGAAACCAGGCGGTCGCTGCCCCAGCGTGCGAACGGCTTGTGCTCGACCAGGGTCACTTCCAGCACGTCCGGCCATTGCTTGCGCACCTGCGCGCTTTCCACCCACGGCAGCTGTTCCAGCGCGTCCTGCGCGTCCTGCAGCTTGACCGCGAAGAAACCCGCGTGCGCATACGGCAGCAGCACCTGCTGCAGCTGCTCGGCCGGCACCCGCTTGAACTCACCATGCACGCGCAGCTTCGCCAGCGGCCAGCGCTCGGCGCCGACCCAGCCATTGACCACGGCCACCACCGGCAGTGCAACCACCGACAGCGCCAACAGCCAGACGAAGATGCGCAGCACCGCGTTCATGCGTGCGAGGCCTCCAGGGTCTGTTCCAGCACGCGCCACACCAGCTCTTCGAAGCTGATGCCGGCCTGGCCCGCGGCCTTGGGCACCAGCGAATGGCTGGTCATGCCCGGCGCGGTGTTCACTTCCAGCAGGAAGAAGCGGCCGCTGCTGCGGTCACGCATCACGTCCACGCGGCCCCAGCCACGGCAACCGGCGGCACGGAACGCGGCCAGTGCGATGCGCCGGATTTCTTCTTCGTCGCCACCGTCCAGGCCCGGGCACAGGTACTGGGTGTCCTCGGCGATGTACTTGGCGTTGTAGTCGTACCACTGGCCCTTGGGCACGATGCGGATCGACGGCAGCGCGACGTCACCGAGGATGGCCACGGTCAGTTCGTCGCCGACCACCATCTGTTCCATCAGCAGCTGGCCATCGTAGCGCGCGGCCAGCGCCACGGCCTCATCCAGGCCGGCATCATCGGTCACCCGGCTGATGCCCACGCTGGAACCTTCGTTGGCCGGCTTAACCACTACCGGCAGGCCCAGTTCGGCGGCATTGGCGTGCACGTCCTCGGCAGTGACCTTGCGGTACTGCGGGGTCGGCAGGCCCAGCGACAGCCACACCTGCTTGGTGCGGATCTTGTCCATGCTCAGCGCCGAGCCCAGCACGTTCGAGCCGGTGTACGGCACGCCGAAGGCGTCCATCAGGCCCTGCACGATGCCGTCCTCACCACCACCGTTGTGGCCATGCAGGATGTTGAACACGCGATCGATGCCGCCGGCGGCCAGCGCCTTGGCCAGCGCCGGGATGCCGTCCACGGCAAACGCATCGACGCCGCGTGACTGCAGGGCTTCGAGCACGTTGCGGCCGGAATCCAGCGATACCTCGCGTTCGCTGGAGGTGCCACCGAGCAGCACGGCGACGCGGCCGAAGCGGGCCGGGTCGGTCACGTGCAGCGGCGGGAAGGTCAGGGTGCTCACGCCTCGCCCTCCCCCTTGAAGCCTTCCACCGCGATGTGGGTGGCCACGGCGCCGATGTCGCCCGCCCCCATCATCAGCAGCAGGTCGCCGTCCTGCAGCACGTCCGGCAGCACGCTGGCCAGTTCGGCAGCCTTGCCCACCACCACCGGCTCGCTGCGGCCGCGCGCACGGATGGCACGGGCCAGCGCGTGCGAATCGGCACCGGCAATCGGCTCTTCACCGGCCGGGTAGACCTCGCTCAGCACCAGCGCGTCGACACTGGACAGCACCGCGGCGAACTTGTCGAACTGGTCGCGGGTACGGCTGTAGCGGTGCGGCTGGAAGGCCACCACCAGGCGCTTGTCGGCCCAGCCACCGCGGGCGGCGGCGAACACGGCTTCCAGTTCGCTCGGGTGATGACCGTAGTCGTCAATGATGCGGACCTTGGCACCGCTGGCGGTGGTCACCTCGCCCAGATCGTTGAAGCGACGACCAACGCCGGCGAAGCTTTCCAGTGCACGTGCGATCGCATCCGGCGCCACGCCCAGCTGCCAGCCCACTGCAGCGGCGGCCAGCGCGTTCAGCACGTTGTGCTTGCCCGGCAGCGCCAGCACCACTTCCTGGCTGGTGCCCTGCGGCAGGCGCAGGGTGAAGCGCATGCGCGAGCCTTCCTGCACCACGTTCTCGGCGCGCACGTCGGCCTGCGGGCTCATGCCGTAGCTCATCACGTGGCGCGGGGTCTTGGCGGCCAGTGCAGCCACTTCCGGGTCGTCGATGCACAGCACCGCCAGGCCGTAGAACGGCAGGCGCTGCAGGAACTCGGCGAACGCCGCCTGCACGCGGGCGAAGTCGTTGCCGTAGTTCTCCAGATGATCGGCATCGATGTTGGTGATGATCGACATCAGCGGATTCAGGCGCAGGAAGCTGCCATCGCTTTCGTCGGCCTCGGCCACCAGCCACTGCCCACCGCCCAGCTTGGCGTTGGCGCCGGCAGCCAGCAGCTGGCCACCGATCACGAAGGTCGGGTCCAGGCCACCTTCGCTCAGCACCGCAGCGGTGAGGCTGGTGGTGGTGGTCTTGCCATGGGTACCGGCCACGGCGATGCCACGGCGGAAGCGCATCAGTTCGGCCAGCATCGCTGCGCGCGGCATGATCGGAATGCGCTGGCTGCGCGCTTCCATCAGTTCCGGGTTGTCTTCGCGGATGGCACTGGAGACCACCACGCAGTCGGTGCCCAGCACGTTGGCCGCCGAGTGGCCGCGCATGATGCGCGCACCCAGGCTGGCCAGGCGGCGGGTCGCCGCGTTGTCGGCGTTGTCCGAGCCGGACACTTCATAGCCCAGCGTCAGCATCACTTCGGCGATACCGCTCATGCCGGTGCCGCCGATGCCGACGAAATGCACGCGCGGGAATGCGCGCACCAGGTCGTTGGTGTCGTGCAGGCGACGGATCATGCGCGGCCTCGCGCAGGGCAGGCGCAGTGGCATGCCTTCTTCATACAGCTTCCTCAAGAATGATATCGGCGATGCGCTCGGCGGCATCGACCTTGGCCAGGGCACGCGCGGCTTGCGCCATCTGCATGCGGCGGGCGGGATTTTCGGACAGATCGCGCAGCAGTGCGGCAATGCCGTCGGCCAGCGTTCCGTCCTGCTTCAGCAAAACCGCCGCGCCACGCTCGACCAGGAACTCCGCATTGCGGGTCTGGTGATCGTCGACGGCGGCAGGGAATGGCACCAGCACGCTGCCGACACCGACCGCGCACAGCTCGGCCAGCGTCGACGCGCCGGCACGGCACACGACCAGGTCGGCCCAGGCGAAGGCTTCGGCCATGTCGGCGATGAACGGGGTGATTTCAGCCTGCACGCCGGCCTTGGCATACGCCTCGACCGCTTCGGCATGCATCTTCTCGCCACTCTGGTGGCGCACCTGCACCGGCACACCCGTGCCCAGCGCGGCAATCGCCTGCGGCACGCCGGTGTTGAGCGCACGCGCACCCTGGCTGCCGCCGACCACCAGCACGCGCAGCGGGCCGTGACGGTCGGCGAAGCGCTGTTCCGGCGGTGCGATGGCGGCGATCTCCGCACGTACCGGGTTACCGACAAACTCCTCGCCCTTGGCGAAGGTACCCGGGAAACCGGTCAGCAACCGGCGCGCATAGCGCGACAGGATGCGGTTGGTCATGCCGGGCGCGCGATTCTGTTCGTGCACCAGCAGCGGCAGGCCGTGCAGGCGGGTGGCCATGCCACCGGGGCCAGAGGCAAAGCCACCGAAGGCGACCACCGCACGCGGCTGGCGCTTGCGGATGATCATGCCGGCCGCGCGCAGCGCGCGCATCAGCCGCCACGGCGCGCCCAGCAGGGCCAGCTTGCCCTTGCCGCGCAGGCCGGTGATGGCCAGCGTGTCGATTGGAATGTCGTGCTGCGGCACCAGGCGCGTTTCCATCGCACCGTCGGCGCCCATCCAGGTGACCGGCACGCCGCGCTGGCGCAGCACCCGGGCCACGGCCAGGCCGGGGAAGATGTGACCGCCGGTGCCACCGGCCAGGATCATCACCGGGCGCACGTTGGAAGCGCTGCTCATGACAGCCTCCCGAAGGTCGGTTCGATGCGCGACTGCAGGCGGCTGGTGCCACGCGCAGCGTTCGGCGCAGCGGCAGCCACCGGCTCGGCGCTCATCGGTACGCTGGAGGCCACCGGCGCGACCGGCGCGTCGCTCGGCTCGGCAGCGGCGTCTTCGGCGCCGCCGATGCGCACGGCCTGGCGGCGCTCGGCGCGCTTGAGCTCATAGGACACGCGCAGCAGCAGGCCCATCGCCACGCAGGTCATCAGCACCGACGAACCACCGGAAGAGATCAGCGGCAGGGTCAGGCCCTTGGTCGGCAGGATGCCCAGGTTCACGCCGATCGAGACGAAGGTCTGCATGCTGATCCACAGGCCGATGCCGAAGGCGATATAGCCGGAGAAGTGGCGCTTCATTTCCACGCAGCGCATGCCCAGCCAGAAGGTGCGGCCGACCAGCAGCGCGTACAGCGCCACGATCACGCAGGTGCCCAGGAAGCCGAATTCCTCGGCGGTGACCGAGAAGATGAAGTCGGTGTGCGCTTCAGGCAGGTAGTACAGCTTCTGCACCGAGTTGCCCAGGCCGACGCCGGTCCACTCGCCACGGCCCACCGCCATCAGCGCGTTGGACAGCTGGTAGCCGTCGCCCTGCTGGTCGGCCCACGGGTCCAGGAAGGAGGTGATGCGGCGCATGCGGTACGGCTCGATGATCGCCAGCGCACTCATGCCGACCAGGCCGATGATCACCGGCATCGACATGCGCGGCATGTTCACACCGCCCAGCACCAGCATGCCGGCGGTGATCGCCAGCAGCAGGGTGGACGAACCGAAGTCCGGCTGCAGCAGCAGCAACAGCACCAGCGCACCGGCCACGCCCAACGGCTTGAGCATCGCCGGCCAGGTCGCGTTGACCTCGTCGCGGAAGCGCACCAGGTAGCTGGACAGCCAGACGATGTAGAGCACCTTCACCGCTTCCACCGTCTGGAACTTGGAGATGCCCAGGTTGATCCAGCGGCGTGCGCCGTTGACCGTGCTGCCCAAGCCCGGTGCGAACACCGCCAGCAGCAGCACGAAGCAGCCCAGCAGCAGCATCTGGTTGTACTGCTCGATGGACTTCAGTTCAGTGCGGGCGGCAACGACTGCCAGCACGATGCCCACCGCCAGGAAGATCAGGTGGCGGTTGAGGTAATAGAACGGGCTGCTCATCAGCGCGATCGAACTGGACGCCACCATCACCACGCCAATGCCCGTGAGCGCGATGATCGCGCCCAGCAGCCACTTGTCGTAGCTGCCTTCGATGGCTTCAAGGCGTGTTGCCTGGCGGGACAGGTCGTTCATCTCAGCGCACCTTCAACGTAGCCAGGCCGATCAGCACGAGCACGACGGAGATGATCCAGAAGCGCACGATCACGCGCGGCTCCGGCCAGCCCTTCAGTTCGAAGTGGTGATGGATCGGCGCCATGCGGAACACGCGCTTGCCGGTCAGCTTGAACGAGGCGACCTGGATCATCACCGACAGCGTTTCGATGACGAACACACCGCCCATGATCACCAGCACCAGTTCCTGGCGGGTGATCACCGCGATCGTGCCCAGCACCGCACCCAGCGCCAGTGCACCGATGTCGCCCATGAACACCATGGCCGGATAGGTGTTGAACCACAGGAAGCCCAGGCCCGCACCGGCGATGGCCGCGCAGATGATGACCAGCTCGCCGGCGCCCGGGATCTGCGGGATCTGCAGGTAGTTGGCGAACACCACGTTGCCCGAGGCGTAGGCGAACACACCCAGCGCGCAGGCCACCAGCACGGTCGGCATGATCGCCAGGCCGTCCAGGCCGTCGGTCAGGTTCACCGCGTTGGAGAAGCCGACGATCCAGAAGTAGGCGATGGCCACGAAGCCGATGCCGGCCAGCGGCAGCGCGATCGACTTGAACATCGGGATGTAGAAGGTCAGCGCCGCCGGCACGTCGGCCGTGTAGAACAGGAACAGGCCCGCGGCCAGGCCGAAGATCGACTGCAGCAGGTACTTCCAGCGCGACTTCAGGCCGTTCGGGTCGCGGCGGACGATCTTGATCCAGTCGTCGTACCAGCCGATGGCGCCGAAGCACAGCATCACCGCCAGCACCAGCCACACGTAGCGGTTACGCAGGTCGGCCCACATCAGCACCGACAAGGTGATGGTGAGCAGGATCAGCGAACCGCCCATGGTCGGCGTACCGGCCTTGGAGAAATGGGTCTGCGGACCGTCCTTGCGGATCGGCTGGCCGCCCTTGAACTGGGCAAGCTTGCGGATCATCGCCGGGCCAAGCCACAGCGACAGGAACAGGGCCGTCAGCGCGGCAAGGATGGCGCGGAACGTCTGGTAGTTGAACAGCCCGAACAGGCTCTCCAACTGCTGCAACCATCGAGCCAGTTCATACAACATGCGGGGATTCCTCTCCTTGCGCCAGCAGCGCTTTGACAATCGTGTCCATGGCGCTGCCACGGGAACCCTTGACCAGGCAGCGCACGCCGGCGTGCAGCTCGTCCTTCAGCGCCTGCGACAGCGCGTCATGGGTGGCGAAATGACGGCCGCCTTCGCCGAAGGCAGTGGCGGCAGCGGCGCTGAGCGGGCCCAGCGCATACAGGCGCTTGAGGCCAGCAGCGCGCGCGCGGAGCCCCGCCTGCGCGTGCAGTGCCTCGGCGTCCGGACCCAGCTCGCGCATGTCGCCCAGCACCAGCCAGCCTTCTTCTGGCGCCGCGGCCAGGGCGTCGATGGCCGCAGCCAGCGAACCGGGATTGGCGTTGTAGCTGTCGTCCACCAGCACCGCGCCGTTGCGCAGCTGATGGGCGATCTGGCGGCCCGGCACCGGCTGCGCTTCGGCCAGGCCGGCCGCAATCAGCGCCAGATCGACACCAGCGGCCAGCGCCAGGCTGGCAGCGGCCAGCGCATTGCTGACGTTGTGGCGACCCGGCAGGCCGAGCACCACGCGCGCTTCGCCGGCCGGCGAAACCAGGGTGAACTGGCTGCCCTGCGCACCGGCGCGGATGTCGCGCGCGGTCACGTCGGCGGTATGTTCCAGGCCATAGCGCAGCACGCGGCAGCGCGGCAGAGTGCCGACGAAATGCTGTTCGAACCAGCGGCCGTAGGCATCGTCGGCGTTGATCACCGCCACACCATCGGCCGGCAATGCGGCATAGATCGCGCCCTTGGTCACCGCCACGCCGAGCAGGCTGCCCATGCGTTCCAGGTGCGCCGGGGCAATGTTGTTGACCAGCGCATAGCGCGGGCGGGCGATGTCGGTCAGGTAGGCAATGTCGCCCGGCTTGCCGGCGCCCATCTCGTAGACGGCGTAGTCGGCATCTTCCGGTGCATCGATCACCGCCAGCGGCAGGCCGATCTCGTTGTTGCGGTTGCCCGGGTTGGCGTAGACCACCTTGTGCGCGTGCTGTGCCATCTGCTGCAGGATCGACAGCAGCAGGCTCTTCACGCTGGTCTTGCCGTTGCTGCCGGTGATCGCGAACACCTCGGTGCCGCGGTCACGCTGCATGCCGGTGGCGATCTTCGCCAGCGCCAGTTCACTGTCGGCCACCAGCACCTGCGGCAGCTCGATCGGCAGCAGGCGCTCGACCAGCAGCGCACTGGCACCGCGCGCCTGCGCGTCGGCGGCGAAATCATGGCCGTCGAAACGCTCGCCGCGCAGCGCCACGTACAGGCTGCCCGGACCGAGGCTGCGGGTGTCATTGCTGACCGCATCGATGGCCACGTCGTCGCCGTGGATCTCGCCGCCGGCCCAGTGTGCGATCAGCGAAAGCAGGGTGCGCTTCATGCGATGCCCTCCCCGGCCTGTGCGGCTAGAACACCGGCCTTGGCCGCCAGTGCAGCGGCGGCCACTTCGGTGTCGTCGAAGTCATGGCGTACGCCATTTACTTCCTGGTACGGCTCGTGGCCCTTGCCGGCAATCAGGATGATGTCGCCGGCACCGGCGCGCTTCACCGCCAGGCCGATCGCACGCGCGCGGCTGCGCTGCACGGTCACGGCATCGGCGTTCTGGAAGCCGGCCAGGATGTCTGCCACGATCACGTCGCCATCTTCGCCACGCGGGTTGTCGTCGGTGACGATGACCTGGTTGGCCAAGCGCTCGGCAATCGCCGCCATCTGCGGACGCTTGCCGGTATCGCGCTCGCCACCGCAGCCGAACACGCAGAACAGCGCGCCGTGCAGGTGGCCATGCAGGCTGTCCAGCGCCTGTTCCAGCGCGTCCGGGGTATGTGCGTAGTCGACCACCACGGTCGGCAGGCCGTCTTCGCCGCCCAGGCGGTTCATGCGGCCACGGATCGGCTGCAGTGCCGACAGCACCTCGGCGATGCGCGGCAGCGGCTGGCCCTGTGCATGCAGGGTGCCGGCCACGGCCAGCAGATTGTCCACGTTGAAGCGGCCCAGCAGCGGCGACTGCACTGCGGCGCGCTGGCCGTCGATGACCAGCTCAAAGGCGATGCCACGGCCATCCAGCTGCAGCGCTTCAGCGCGCACGCTGGCATCGCTGGCACCACGCGAGCTCAGTCCGATCGGCTGCACGCCCGCCGGCAGGCCGGCAAACAGCTGGCGGCCGAAGGCGTCGTCAAGATTGATCACCGCGGCCTTCAGGCCCGGACGATGGAACAGCCGCGCCTTGGCCGCGCCATAGCTGGCCATGTCGCCGTGATAATCCAGATGGTCGCGGGTGAGGTTGGTGAACACCGCCACGTCGTAGTGCACGGCGTCGACGCGGCCCTGGTCCAGCGCGTGCGAGCTGACTTCCATCGCCACCGCGCGCGCACCGGCGTCGCGCAGCTGCGCCAACAGCGCGTGCATCTGCAGCACCAGCGGCGTGGTGAAGCCGGTCGGTTCAACTGCGCCATAAAGTCCGGCGCCCAGCGTGCCGATACTGCCACTGGGCGTGCCGAGCAGGTGCCAGGCCTGGGCCAGCAGCTGCACGGTGGAAGTCTTGCCGTTGGTGCCGGTCACGCCGACCATCGCCATCGCCCGCGACGGTGCGCCATGGAACTGGTCGGCCATCGCGCCCATGCGCGCACGCAGGCCCGGTACCGCGATCGCATCGGCCGGGGCCGGCAGTTCGGCGGGCGCCGGCGGTTCGAACAGGATGGCGCCCGCGCCGGCCGCACGGGCCTGCTCGACAAAGCCCAGGCCATGGGCGCCGAAACCGGCGATGGCGACGAAGGCATTGCCGGGGCGCACGGCGCGGCTGTCCAGCACCAGGCCGGTCAGAACGGGATCATGGCCCGCCAGGGCCACGTCCGGAAGCAACTGCGAAAGCAACATCGAAGGACTCATTGCGTGCCTCCCGTAGCGGGGGGCGTCTGGGCGTGCGCGCTGGGCAGCGCAGCATCGAATTCAGCGGCGGCATCCACCGGCAACGCGGCTTCTGCCGGCGGCGCGGGCAGGATCGAGGCCGAATGGCCGACCTTGCCGGACTGCTGCGCGGCCAGCCACGACTGCAGGTCGTCCAGCGGCACGTCCATCAGGCGCAGGGTGCCTTCCATCACGTTGTGGTAGACCGGCGCCGACACCAGGCCACCGTAGAACTTGCCGGCCTGCGGGTCGTTGATGACGATGACGGTGGCGAAGCGCGGGTTGGTGGCCGGCACCACGCCGGCAAACAGCGCGTTGTAGTGGCCGCGCTCGTAGCCACCCGGGCCGGCCTTTCGCGCGGTACCGGTCTTGCCGGCCACGCGGTAACCCAGCACCGCCGCCTGCTTGGCGCCGCCCTGGGTGACCACCGTTTCCATCATCGCCACCACCTGCCTGGCGACGTTCTCGTCGATGATCTGCTGGCCTTCATTGCGCTGGCCCTTGACGAAGGTCGGCGCGATCAGACGACCGCCGTTCGCCAGTGCCGAATAAGCGGTAGCGATCTGCAGCGGCGTCACGTTCAGGCCGTAGCCGTAGGACATCGTGGTCTTGGTGGTGCCCGACCAGCGTGCCGGGCGCAGCACCACGCCACCGGACTCACCCGGGAAACCGCTGTGCGGTACCGAGCCGTAACCGAAGCGGCGCACGCCGTCATAGAACACCTGGTCCGGCATCTTCGCCGCAACCTTGGCCGCGCCCACGTTCGAACTGCGGGTGATCACGCCGGTCACGTTCAACACGCCGTTGTTGCGCGGCACGTCGCGGATGGTGAAGCGGCCCAGGGTCATGTAACCCGGGTTGGTATCGATGATGGTGTCCTTGGTCACCGCACCCGCCTGCAGCGCGGTGGCGATGGTCAGCGGCTTCATCGTCGAACCCGGCTCGACCAGGTCGGTCACCGCGCGGTTGCGGCGGGTGTCCGGAGCCGCACCACCGACCGAATTCGGGTTGTAGGTCGGCAGATTGACCATGGCCAGGATCTCGCCGGTGGTCACGTCCATGATCACCATCGAACCGCCTGCCGCCTTGTTGGCCACCAGCGCGTTGCGCAGTTCCTTGAACGCCAGGTACTGGATGCGGCGATCGATGCTGAGGGTCAGGTCCTTGCCCGGTTCAGCAGCGCGCAGCAGATCGCTTTCGACGGTCTCGCCCTTGCGGTTGCGGATGACCCGCTTGGCACCGGCCTTGCCGCGCAGCCATTCGTCGAACGCCAGCTCCAGGCCTTCCTGGCCGCGGTCGTCGATGTTGGTGAAGCCCAGCACGTGCGCCATCGCCTCACCCTGCGGGTAGAAGCGGCGGAACTCGCGCTGCGCGGCCACGCCCGGAATCTTCAGCGCGACCACCTTTTCTGCCTCGTCCGGATTGATCCGGCGACGCAGGTACATGAATTCCTTGTCCGACTTCTGCGACAGGCGGCTGCTCAGCTCATCCACCGACATACCGACCGCCTGGGCCAGCTCCGGGATACGCTCGGGCGAACGCAGCAGGTCCTGCGGGTTGACCCAGATCGAGGCGACCGGCGTGGATACCGCCAGCGGCTCGCCGTTGCGGTCGGTGATCATGCCGCGCGAGGTCTTGATCGGCAGTTCGCGCAGGTAACGGGCCTCGCCCTGGCGCTGGTAGAAGTCGCTGTTGATGATCTGCACGTAGGCGGCACGACCGACCAGCGACACCGAGCACAGGCCGAGCGCCAGCGCGACCCAGCGCAGGCGCTGGCGCAGGTTGAAGGCGTTGCGCGGGCGGTTGCGGCCGGTCTTGCTCATGGCCGCACCACCACGATGTCGGCGGCCTCGGGGAACTTCATGCCGAGCTTCTCGCGGGCGATGCGATCGACACGGTTGGCTTCGGCCAGGGTCGCCTGCTCCAGCTGCAGGCGGCCGAATTCCAGATTGATGTCATCGCGCTTGCGCTCGGCGCGCGACAACTCGATGAACGTCTGCCGGTGACGGTGACGCACGAACACGACGCCGATCGCCGAGGCCACGGTGGAAGCCAGCAGGATGATCAGCAGCAGCCGGCTCATGCATCGGCCTCCCGCTTCTGGGCCACGCGCAGCACGGCGCTGCGGGCGCGCGGGTTGGCGGCCAGCTCTTCGTCGGTGGCCTTGATGGCACCGCCGATCAGGTCCAGCGTCGGCACGAACGCGACCGCCTCGGGCAGGCGGCGGTTGGCCGGCGGCGCCTTGGCCAGGCGGTTCATGTACTGCTTGACGATGCGGTCTTCCAGCGAATGGAAGCTGATCACCGCCAGGCGGCCACCGGGCTTGAGCCGTTCCACCGCCGCATCAAGCCCGGCTTCCAGATCGGCCAGCTCGCGGTTGATGTGGATGCGGATGGCCTGGAAGCTGCGCGTGGCCGGGTGGATCTTGTCTTTCCCACGCGGCATCACCGAGGCGATCAGCTCGGCCAGTTCGGCGGTGCGGGTGAACGGCTGCTTCTCGCGGCGGGCCACGATGGCGCGGGCGATGCGGCGGCTCTGGCGTTCTTCGCCGTAGGTCCACAGCACGTCGGCGATCTCGCGGTCTTCCACGCGGTTGATCCACTGCGCGGCGCTTTCACCGCTGTCCGGGTCCATGCGCATGTCCAGCGGGCCGTCCTTGCCGAAGCTGAAGCCACGTTCGGCCACGTCCAGCTGCGGCGACGACACGCCCAGGTCGAACAGCACGCCGTCCAGGCCTTCGGCCGTCGCATCCCACTGCAGCAGCTGGGCGAAGCTGCCGCGGAAGATGGACACGCGCGGGTCCGGCGCGAAATCGCGCTCGGCAACGGCGATGGCTTCCGGATCCTTGTCCATGACCAGCAGGCGCCCCTCGGGACCAAGCTGGGTGAGCACGCCACGTGCATGACCGCCACGACCGAACGTGCCATCCAGATAACGTCCGTTTTCGATCACCCTCAGGCCTTCGATGACCTGGGTGTACAGGACCGGCAGGTGCACCGCCGGCGACTGCGACACCGGAAGGTGACCGGCCTGCGCTTCTGGGCGCATCCGGGCACCCCGGCTCACAACTTCAGGTCGAGCAACCCATCACCCAGATCCTCGTCAGACAACGTCTGCTGGATCAGGGCCCGATGCGCCTGCTCGCTCCACAATTCGAACTTGTCGCCCATACCGAGCAATACCGCCTTCTTCTCAATGCCCACCGCACCGCGGTGGCTGGCGGGGATGCTGATGCGACCGTTGCCGTCCAGCTCCAGATGGGCGGCCGAGCCGACCAGCTTCTGCTGCAACAGGCGCACGACGCGCTGGGTGTTGGGCTTGGACATGACGTCGTCGCGGACCCGCTCCCATTCCGACTCTGCATACAGCCACAGGCAGCCGGCTTCGAACGGGTTGTAGGTCAGCACGAGACGGTTGTTGCTGGCGCGCGCGACGAGGTCGCGGTAAGCGGTGGGAACCGCCATGCGCCCTTTATCGTCAACTGTGATGGCCGTCTCGCCCTGGAACACGACGCGTGCACCTATCCTTCGCCCGGTGAAACATTGAACCACGAAAACCCACAAAACACCCGGATTTCCCTCTGATGCCCACCTTAGCAGCGGCCGAAGGGTTGTCAACAACTTTTCAGCGGGGAAATCGCCAGCCGCATCAATGGCTTGCAACAACCTTTAGAGAATTGTTCAAGGCTTATCCACAAGTTGCTGATCCGTCTCAATTTTTGAGATTGAACGGAAGTTCAGGGCTGTGGACAGCGCGTGAAACATCGCCCGCGCATTCATCCAAAACGGGCCGGAAGCGGCGCCAGACTGCGCAAACCGTGCACAATGAAGCCATGTGCCTGCTCGCTCTTGGCTGGATGCACCACCCGCGCTGGCGGCTGGTGATGACCGGCAACCGTGATGAGTTCCACGCCCGCCCGACGGCGGCGCTGGCCCCCTGGCAAGATGAGACCTCCGTCATCGGGGGGCGCGACCTGCGCTCCGGCGGCGGCTGGGCCGGCGTCGGTGCCGGCGGCCGCATGGCGGTGGTCACCAATGTCCGCGATCCGCTGGCCGCCCAGACCGGTCCTTCACGGGGCGCGCTGGTGGCCGACTTCCTGCGCGGCCGCGACCCCGCCGCCGTGCATATCGACCGACTGGCAACGGTGGCCGGCGCCTACGCCCCATTCAACCTGCTGCTGGCCGACGGCCACAGCCTGGAGTTCCTGGGCAACCACCCTGCCGAGCGCCAGCGCCTGGGCCCGGGCGTGCATGGCATGTCCAACGGCGCGCTGGACGCGCCCTGGCCGAAGACCCGGCGGCTGATGGCTGCGCTTGAAGCCTGGTTGGAGGCCGACGATGAGGACCTGACCGCGCTCTGGGCCGCCCTGGCCGACGAACATCGCCCCGCCGACGGCGACCTGCCCGACACCGGCATCGGACTGGAACGCGAGCGCTGGCTGAGCCCGGCCTTCATCCGCGGTGACGACTACGGCACCCGCGCCAGCACGATGCTGCTGATCGATGCCGAAGGGCACGGGCAGATCCACGAGCGTCGCTTCGGCCCGCAGGGTGTCGCCCTCGGCCAGAGCCAGGTCGATTTCTGACCCTGTACCTGTTTTCTGTGTCTATAAATGTCTGCACGCACGCCACACGATGACCCGGCGCGGTTCTGCCGCGCGCCTCACCGATCCACAGGGAGTCATCGATGCGCCGTGTTCTCGTACTTGTCGTCACCCACCTGCTCACCCTCGGCCTGGGCTTCGGCCTGGGCATCTACCTGCTGCCGATCCTGATCGCTCCCGACGACCCGCCGGTCGCGCAGGTACAGGCGGCGATGGGCGACGCCCGTTACCACACCACCTTCCGCCGCGACCTCAAGGGCAGCGACGCCGTGCACTGGGCCGACGGCAAGGTCAGCGTCAGCCCGCGCCAGGTCGCGTTCGACGGCAAGATGGGCCCGGGGCCGGACTACAAGGTCTACCTCGTGCGCGACTTCGTCGACAACAAGGCCGATTTCCTGAAGATCAAGCCGCAGGCCCAGCGCATCGGCGAGGTGAAGACCTTCAACCGTTTCCTGGTGGACGTGCCTGAAAGCGTCAACGTGGACGACTACACCACTGTGGTGGTGTGGTGCGAACGGTTCGAGCAGTTCATTTCCGCCGGGCAGTACCGCACGCCGGGTTGAACAACACCCCAAGCATCTGGGCGGAGAGCAGCCGAGCATGACTCGGCTCTACTGTAGAGCCGAGCCATGCCCGGCTTACCGTAAGAAAGAGGCGGAGCCGGCCGATAAGCCGGGTTCTGTCGTGGACAGTCATTCCTCTAGGCGTTACGTCACCGCAACGCTCAAGCAACCTACCCGGATCCAACGCGGGCCGCGCCAAAGGATCCCTATTTGGTCTTGCTCCAGGTGGGGTTTGCCGTGCCGGTCTGTTGCCAGACTCGCGGTGCGCTCTTACCGCACCATTTCACCCTTACCGGCCTTCCGAAGAAGACGTAGGCGGTATCTTTCTGTTGCACTTTCCGTCGGCTTGCGCCGCCCAGGCGTTACCTGGCACCTTGCCCTATGGAGCCCGGACTTTCCTCGGCACCCCCGAAGGGATGACGCGACTGTCTGGCCGGCTCCGCCAGCGCTCATTCTAGCCTACGCACGCCCTTCCTGCCGCGTTGATCGCGACGTGCGGTTCATCCATCCACGCATGGCGTGGATCTACCGATCGCGCTGCCCCGGGGATGCCGATCCCGCTGCTCTGGTGGGTGCGGATTCCGCTCTGGTGGGTGCGGACCTTGGTCCGCACCATCCACTCGCCGTAGCCGGCGATGTTCCTTTTTGTCGGTCGATATTCAAAACACCCGACGTTATGGAACAATGCCGTCATGGGAAACGCTGAGGCCAAGGCACGAAAGCTATTGCGACGCGCAGGCACCCTGCGCGCCCGCGAACTGGTGACCGCGGGGATCGCCCGCGCCCAACTGACCCGCCTGGTCGAGGCAGGTGCACTCATCCGGTTGTCCCGTGGCGTCTACGCGTTGGCGGAAAGAAACAGCGATGACACCGATGATGGGCTGCGGGTCATCGCAGAACGCCTGCCGCACCCCCGTCTATGCCTGTTGAGTGCCCTGCGCCTGCATGGCCTGACCACCCAGGCGCCATTCGAACGCTGGGTCTCCATCGGCAACAGCGACCGCGCTCCGCGGATCGATTGGCCGCCCCTTCGTGTGGTCCGCATGTCGGCAACGACCCTCAATGCGGGGCTGGAAGAACGTCGCGTAGGCAGACGCCTCATATACGTCAGCAATGTAGCGAAAACCGTCGTCGATTGTTTCAAGTTCCGCAATCTCGTAGGACTTGATGTCGCACTTGAAGCCCTGCGTGACGCGCTTCACAACCGTGCGACCACGCCGGATGCGCTGATGAAGTATGCGCGGATCTGTCGCGTTGCCAGACTGATGAGACCGTACCTCGATGCCCTGGCGTGACCCACTCACCACCACTCCCCCAGCGCGTTGCTTCCATCCGGCAACGGCTGCTCGATCGCGCGCGCAGCCGAGGCGAGGACTTTCAGTTCGTGCTGGACAGGTTCGCCGTTGAGCGCCTGCTCTACCGTCTCTCCACTTCCCGATACCGCGATCAGTTCCTGCTGAAGGGCGCCATGTTGTTCGCCGTGTGGTTTGACATGCCCCATCGCCCCACACGCGATGCAGACTTTCTACGATTCGGCACTGCAGATCCCGACCATCTGCTGCACATCGCACGGTCGCTCTGCGCAATACCGGACGACGACGGCCTGTGCTTCGACCCAGGCAGCATCGCCATCGAGGCCACCCGCGAAGAAGCGGAGTATGAGGGGCTGCGAATGCGCCTGACCGCACATCTTGGCCGCTCGCGCTGCCACGTACAGTGGGACGTGGGGTTTGGCGATGCGGTGACTCCCCCACCGCAGGAAATCGCCTACCCGGTAATGCTGGATGACTTTCCCGCACCGTTCCTGCGCGTCTATCCACGCGAGACCGTGTTTGCCGAAAAGCTGGAGGCCATTGCGGCACTGGGCGTCGCCAACAGCAGGATGAAGGACTTCTTCGACTTGCTGGCACTGGTCCGCGAAGACGCCATGGATCGCCCGCACCTTGTTGCGGCCATTGGCGCGACGTTTGATCGACGAAGGACCCCGGCGCCGACGCCCTTGCCCTACGGACTGACTCAGTCGTTCGCCGCAGATACCCAGAAGCAGACCCAGTGGCGCGCCTTCCTGCGCAGGAATCGCCTGATCGCGCCGGATCTCTCTTCGGTGATTGCCGAGATTGCCGAGTATCTGGACACCCTCGACACAACCGTACAGTCCTGACGCCGCATGGCCTGGCGCTATCGGTTCCGCCCTGGTGGGTGCAGTCCCTGCCGCAGCCCATCCATCCACGCATGGCGTGGATCTACCGATTCACTGGACAGGGCCGACGAAACCCGCGCCGCTCTGGTGGGTGCGGATTCCGCTCTGGTGGGTGCGGACCTTGGTCCGCACGATCCATCAACTCCCGTACAACGCCTTGCGCGGCGCGCCGGTCAGCTCGGCCGCCAGTTTCGCCGCGGTCGACGGCGGCAGATGCTCGCTCAGCTTGGCGTAGACACGGCGGCCATGCGCCAGCTGCGCTTCCTCATCGTCGCCGGCGCCCTGCACCATCACCACGAACTCGCCCTTGCGCTGGTTCTCGTCGGCTTCCACCTTGGCCAGCAGGCCGGCCAGATCGCCATCGAGCACGGTCTCGAACATCTTGGTCAGCTCGCGCGCCAGCACCGCCGGGCGCTCGCCCCCGAAGATCGCCGCCATGTCGGCCAGCGATTCGGCGATGCGGTGCGAGGATTCGTAGAACACCATCGTGCGCACTTCACCCGCCAGCGCCTGCAGCCGGTCGCGGCGGCCGCTGGCCTTGGCCGGCAGGAAACCTTCGAAGCTGAAGCGGTCGCTGGGCAGGCCGGCCACGCTCAGCGCGGCGATGGCGGCGCAGGCGCCCGGGATCGGGCTGACCTTGATGCCGGCCGCACGCGCAGCACGCACCAGGCGGAAACCGGGGTCACTGACCAGCGGGGTGCCGGCATCGCTGACCAGCGCCAACGACTCGCCGGCCTGCAGGCGCGAGACCAGGCGCTGCGACAGGGCCTCTTCATTGTGTTCATGCAGGGCCACCAGCGGCTGCTGGATGCCGAAATGGGACAGCAACTGGCCGCTGCGGCGGGTGTCCTCGGCACAGATGGCCGCCACCGAACGCAGCACCTCCTGCGCGCGCGGGCTCAGATCGGCCAGGTTGCCGATCGGGGTGGCGACGACGTACAGGGTTGGGACACTCATTTCAGCGGTACTCACGGGGCAAGGGTAGAATCGTAGCGTGTACCCGGCCAAGGCCGCTGCCCTCATCGCATGGACCCGATCATGAACAAGCCCGCCGCACGGATCTCCGCCCTGTCGCTGTCGCTGATGCTGCTGGCCGGCTGTGCCACCACCAGCCTGACCAGCGCGCCCGAATCGCCGGCCCAGAGCCAGGCGCTGGCGCTGATCGAACAAGGCAAACCGCGCGACGCCGCCCTGCAGCTGGAAGCGCTGGCCGCAACCCTGAAAGGTGGCGCCCGCAGCAACGCCCTGGCCGATGCCGCCTGGGCCTGGCACCTGGCCGGCGACAGTGCCCGCGCGCGCAGCCTGCTCGGCCAGCTCACCGCCCGCCAGCTGTCCGGCGCCAGCCTGCAGCGCTACCAGCTGACCGGCGCCGAGCTGGCACTGGCCGACAAGCAGCCGGCGCAGGCCCTGGCCCTGCTGAAGGAACAGGGCGACAACGTCTTCCCCGCGCTGCGCACGCGCTGGCACGTAGCCCGCGCCAACGCGCTGCAGGGCACCGGCGATGCCTTCGGTGCCGCCACCGAGCGCGCCCGCGCCCACGCCAGCCTGACCGGCAGCGCACGCAGCGAGAACCAGGCCGCCATCGCCGGTCTGCTCGGTACGCTTGACGACGCCACCCTGCGCAGCCGTGCCGCCGCGCTGCCGGCCAACGACCCGCTGTACAACTTCGCCGGCCGTGCGCTGATCGCGCGTGGCCTGCCGCTGCCGCGCCCGTTCGACCGCGATGGCGCCGCCCAGTTCGATACCAGCAAGCGCCCGCCGGCCATGAGCGACGGCTACCGTCCGCCGGCCAAGCTGGCCGTGCTGCTGCCGCTCAGCGGCCGCCTGGCCACCGCCGCGCAGCCGGTGCGCGATGGCCTGCTGGCCGCGTACTACGGCGAGACCCGCCGCCGCCCGGACATCAACTTCATCGACACCGCCGGTACCCCGGCTGGTGCGCTGGCCGCCTATGACAAGGCCGTCGCCTCCGGCGCCGACTTCGTGGTCGGCCCGCTGGGCCGTGACGAAGTGGATGCGGTCTATGGCCGCCAGCAGCTGCAGGTACCGGTGCTGGCCCTGAACCGTGGCAAGGACGCGCCGCCAGCCGGCAGCGCCGGCTTCTCGCTGGCGCCGGAAGACGACGGCATCGTCGCCGCCGAATATCTGCGCGGCCGCGAGCGCGGCAAGGCGCTGGTGATCAACAGCGCCGACGACACCGGCCGCCGTGCCGCCGCCGCCTTCGCCCAGCGCTTCGCCCAGCGTGGCGGCCAGGTGGTGGCCACCGTCGGCGTCAGCGACGCGGTTGGCGATGTCGGCGCGCAGGTGCGCAATGCCGGCCAGGTCGATGCCGTGTTCCTCGCCGTGCGCGCGCCGCAGGCCCGCCTACTGGCGCCGCAGCTGGCGCTGGCCGGTGCCGGTGGCGCCACCCGCGTGGGCACCTCGCAGCTGACCGTCGGCAGCGGCAAGGTGGAAGAAGACGTGGCGCTGGACGGCATCGTCTACCCGAACGAAGCCTGGAACGTGCGCAGCGTGTCCGGCCTGCCCTCGGCCAGCCAGGTGGCCAGCACCCTGCCCAGCGCACGCGGTGCCGCCGGCCGCCTGTTCGCCTTCGGCGCCGATGCCTGGAAGATCACCGCCTACCTGGACAAGCTGTCCAACGAAGGCGGCCTGGACGGCGCCACCGGCACCCTGTTCCTGGACAGCAACGGCAACATCCTGCGCCAGCCGGCCTGGTCCACCTTCAATGGCGGCCGGCCGATGCCGATCGTCGGTGGTCGCTGAGCGCAGCCAACGGGGCTCGGCGGTGGAAGCCGCCGCCGAGCAGCATCTGCAACAGGCCGGACTGCAGCCGCGTGCGCGCAACGTGCGTTATCGCGGCGGTGAACTGGACCTGGTGATGGACGACGCTGGCACCGTGGTATTCGTGGAAGTGCGTTACCGCGCGCGATCCGATTTCGGTGGCGGCGCGGCCTCGGTGGATGTGCGCAAGTGCCGACGCGTGGCACATGCCGCGTTGCTGTACCTGCAGGACCATCCCGCGCTTGCCGATGCGCCCTGCCGTTTCGATGTGGTGGAAGCCACGGGCGAACCGCCGCAGTTGAACTGGCTGCGCGATGCGTTCCGGCTGGATGATTGCTGATGTGTACCGTCCGCTCTGGTAGAGGCCGACCTTGGTCGGCGCTTCTGGGCCTTGGTAGATGCCAACCTTGGTTGGCGCTTCTGTGCCAACCAAGGTTGGCATCTACCAGAGCGCAGCCTGGCCGGCACGACCATGGTGCGTGACTGATGCCGTCGATCATCACCCATGCCGCTGTACCGCTGGCGCTGTGGTGCGCCGCCGATCGCGGCCGCATTCCGGCATGGCTGCTAGCTGCGGGTGTGGTCGCCGCGATGCTGCCCGACGCCGACGTGCTGGCCTTTGCCCTGCGCATTCCCTATGCCGATGCATTCGGCCATCGCGGTGCCAGCCATTCGTTGTTGTTTGCCTGCGTGCTGGCGGTGTTGGCCGCGGTGTGGGCGTTCTTTGGTAGCGGCCGACCTTGGTCGGCACCACACAGCTCCGGTAGTCGCCGACCTTGGTCGGCGGTTTCGTGCCAACCAAGGTTGGCACCTACCAAGCGAGGGCCAACGTTGGCGTCCACCGTACAGGCGGCGACGTTCGTCTTCATCTGCGCCGCCAGCCATCCCCTGCTCGACGCGATGACCTCCGGCGGCCTCGGCGTGGCCCTGGCCTGGCCGTGGAGCGAACAACGCTTCTTCGCCCCGTGGCGGCCGATCCGCGTTTCACCCTTCGCGCCGCAGTTCTTCAGTGCGCGCGGCATCGCCACCCTGCTTTCTGAACTGCGCTGGGTCTGGCTGCCGCTGGCCGCCGCCGTTGTTGCCTGGAAACTGATCCAACCCGCCCCTGCCGTCCCGCGAGATCCGTCATGAGTACTGCCCTGCCCGCTGCCCTGGTTGCCGAACTGTCTGCCCTGCTGGGCGCGGAGGGCTGGCGCACGGATGACAACGCACTGGAGGCGAACGCGCAGGACAACTCGTGGCGCCGTCAGCGCCCTGCCGCCGTCGCGGTGCCCGCCAGCGTCGAACAGGTGCAGGCGCTGGTGCGCGCGTGCCGTGCGCATGGCGTGGCACTGGTCGCGCGCGGCGCGGGCACCGGCACCACCGGTGCTGCCGTGCCGTTGCCGGGCAGCATCGTGCTGTCGTTCACCCGCATGGACCGCATCGTGGAGATCCGTGCCGGTGATCGCTGCGCCGTGGTGCAGCCGGGCGTGCTCAATGGAACGCTTCAGCAAGCCCTGGCACCGCACGGCCTGTTCTGGGCGCCCGATCCTTCCAGCGCGGAGATCTGCAGCGTGGGTGGCAACCTGGCCTGCAACGCCGGTGGCCCACGCGCGGTGAAGTACGGCACCAGCCGCGACAACGTGTTGGGCCTGGTGGCCGTCACCGGCACCGGCGAGGTGATCCGCTGCGGGGGTGCCTACACCAAGGATTCCACCGGCTACGACCTCACCCACCTGCTGGTGGGCAGCGAAGGCACGCTGGCGCTGATCGTGGAAGCCACCCTCAAGCTGACCCCGCTGCCGGTCAGCCAGGCCGGTCTGCGCGTGCTGTACCGCGACGCCGACGCGGCGGCGGCAGCGGTATCTCGTCTGATGTCGCAGCCGGTGGTGCCCACGCGCCTGGAATTCATGGATTCACGCAGCCTGGAGCTGTTGCGCCTCAATGGTGCTGACGTACCCGAGGCAGGCGCGATGCTGCTGGTCGAAGCCGATGGCGACCACGACACCCTGCCCTACCTGCTGCAGGCACTGGCCAGCGCTGCCGAAGGCGACGGCATGATCGAACTGGACGTGGCAATGGAAGGCCGCGCACGCGACCAGCTGTGGGCCGCGCGCAAGGCGCTTTCACCCGCACTGCGTACCGTCGCGCCCGGCAAGATCAATGAAGACGTGGTGGTGCCGGTGTCGCGCATTCCGGAGCTGGTGGCTGGCGTGCAGGCATTGGCACGCGACTACACGCTGACCATCGTCACCTTCGGTCATGCCGGCAACGGCAACCTGCACGTCAACATTCTTTACCACCCGGACGATGCCGACGAGAACGCACGCGCGCATGCCGCGCTGCCGAAGATCTTCGAGCTGACGCTGGCATTGGGCGGCACGTTGTCGGGAGAACACGGCATTGGATTGGCCAAGCGCGATTTCATGGCACAGGCGTTCAGCCCGGCCACGCTGGCGACGATGCGCGCGATCAAGACCGCACTGGACCCGGATGGAATTCTCAACCCGGGCAAGGTGCTGCCGCCGGTGTGATGCGCGCCGAGCATGGCCCGGCGCTACCAAGGCGTGCACTGTAGAGCCGAGCCCACGCTCGGCTGCTCTTCGTTCAGATCACGATGCACCCGCGCTTCGCGCGGTGAGCCGAGCATGGGCTCGGCTCTACAGAGGTCCGCGTGCCGGAAGGGTTGGGGTCGGATCCCATTGCCAAGCAATGGGCTCCGACCCCGGCACGCCCGCTTACCAGGCCATGCGCACGCCCACCTGGCCACCCACGTTGCGGTAGCCATGGTCACCGCGCTGAACACTCAGCCCGCCCCATGCGCCCCAGCGCTGGCCCAGCTTCAACTCGGCACCGGCCTGCATTTCATAGCGATTGCGCGGCACATCCGCGCCCAGCGTGTCATCGTTGAACTGCAACGTGCTGGTACCGCTGCCGCGCAGCCAGTTCACGCCCAGGTACGGCTGCACGGTGTTGCCACCCGCAATGCCATGGCCGAACACGCGCACGCCCAGGCGCCCGCTCAGGCCACCGGCATCCGCATGGTCGACAACCGTGCCATTGCTCTCCACGTGGCGATCCGCGCGATAGCCTGCATACGTCAGCTGCAGCTGCGGCTGCACGTAAAGTGCACTGCCAGCCCCCTGCCACACATTGAAGGTATGGCCCACTTCCAGTGACGCAGTGGCCACACGCGCATCATAGTGCTCCGGCTCCAGACCGATACCCTGCACACGGTTGTCGAAGCGGCCGAACTGCATGGTCGCATCCACATAGGCACCGCCGGTGCCTTCCGCATCCTGCATCCAGGTGCCGTACACACCCACGGCGGTACCACGCACGCGGCCGGTGGCGGTGTAGCCGGTCAGATCCGAGGCGACACGATTGTCAGCACGGCCATTGCCCAGCATCACACCGAACGTGGCATTGCCACGTCGCAGCAGGTCACTGCCGATCTGCAACACCGACGTATTGCCATCCACCGACAGCTGGCCACCCACCGCAGTGAAGTCCGCATTGCCACGACCCACGCGTGCCCAGGCAGTGCGCTCACCCGTGAGGGTGCCGGTGCGATCATGCATCCGGTGCACGAACATGTTCACTGCGGCGGACTGGTTCGCCAGATAGGCACCGGCTTCCGGGCGCAGCACCGGCGGCGGCCGGATCGGATCGACGATTCCGCCGCCGCCCCCGCCTTCACCCGGATCCGGACCCGGGCCTGGGTTCACCACGCAGCCCGGCGCCGCCGGGTCGTCTTCGCAGACATCAAACCACTGCGAGCGCAGGTACCAATGGCCATCGGTGGGATCGGCCAGACCGCCTTGGAACAGGAAGTACTCGTACGAACCGCCCACCGCACGCCCGGTCAGCGCATAGCTGGCCAGCGATGCGCCGTCCACTTCGATCAGCTGGATGCCATCCACAGTGGGCGCCCCCACACCGCCGATGTTCCTCACCGCAATCAGGGCATCACCGGAGGCATCACCACGCACAAGCAGGTGGTCGATGGCCGAATCATCGCCAGCCAGCGCGCCCTGGAACAGGAAGGTGGCGCCCTCGCTGTGCAGGTCACCTTCCACCGTGAGCGTATTGAAGCGGCCGCTGCCATCGGACAACGCCACCACGCTGTCGCGCGCCTGCAACTCGCCCACGGTCGCATCGCCGGTCAACGTCCATTGGCTGCCGCTTTCAAGCGCAAGCGTCTGCACCAGATTGGAAGACCCCTGCCACAGCGCGCCATCCGCCAGGCGCACGTGTACATCGGACTGCGGCACCAGTCCGGCGTCTTCGTCCTCGGGCGTGATGACGATATCGCCGTGCAGCTGCGAGCCCCCTTCCAGCGCCACGTCGAAGCGGCCGGCCACGGCAGCATCCAGTGCCAGGCCGATGCCGTTGCCACCGGACACCACCACACCGTTACTCAACGTCAGCACTGGATCGCGGCTGCTGCGCAACCAGATGCCACCGTGCTGCGCACTCACCAGCGAGCCGCCGTCGATGCTCATCTGGCCGTTGTCGTTGATCACCGCCGCCCAGGCACCTTCACCTTCGGTGCGCACGTGGGTATTGGCCAGCGTCATTTCGCCCCTGCCCCCCGACAACACACCGTGTGAATTGATGCCGGTGGTGCGCACCACGCTGTCTGCAAGGTGTACGGTGCCGCCAAGGCGGGCGATCGCACCAATGGCGCCGTCGCCTTCGGTAAGAATATCGATCATGTTGCCGTTCGCTATTGGTGCAGCAGATACACCGCCTTCGGCATACAACCCATGACCGTTCTGGCCAAGGGTCCGCAACCGGCTGCCGGTAACCTGCGCGGTACCTCCCAGCACCGATATCGCCTGCCAATAGGTGCCATTGGCCGTGATGGTCGATCCGTCGACTACCAGATCGCCATTCGTCACTCGAATGCCAACGCCATTGCGAGTGGTGATGAACGAATCGGTCACACTCGCAACCACATCGCGCTGGTTCATGTCGATGCCGATCGACACGCTGTCGAGCCGGCTGCCGTGCAGGGTAAGGTCCGCGCCTTCGGTCATATGGATGCCGAAGTGACCGGACAGCTCCACCCCATCCAGGCGCAGCACGCCGCCGCCACCGGTGGCGAAGCTGACCGCGGTGGCGTTGTCGCCACGTGCATGCACGCTGCCTCCGCGCATCTCAAGCTCACCGCCGACGAACAATCCCATTCCGGAGCGCTCGTGGGTCAGATCGATGGCGACATCTTCCAACACCACCTTGCTGCCCAGCCCCACCAGCACGCCCGATGCACCGGCGCCGCTGCCATCTATCCGCGCCGAGCGCAGGGTGACATCGCTGCCACCCTGCGCCCACACCCCATGGCCTGCCCCCGCCACAGCGATCTGCAGACGTTCGGCCAGCAGTGTTCCATCACGCACGTCCACCCCATTGGACTGGTCACCAAGAATCTCGATCGCGCTGTCGCGCACTACTGCCTGCCCCTGCTGCACGCTGATGCCATGGGCCAACCCGCCACGGGTAGTGATCCGCACGTTGTCCAGTGACAGCGCACCGGACAGCGCTTCCGCCCCCGACGCTGCCGTGCCGCGCGTTTCGATATGCGTTCCGCTGGCGTGAACCTGGCCGCCATTGGCGGCGGAAAGGCCGGCAGCACCATAGCCGGAGGTCAAGACGCTGCCCGCCTGCAGTTCGATACGACTTCCCGCACCCTCGGCGCGTGCAGCGGCAGCACGCAGCCCTTCGGTAATCAAATTGACCGGCCCGGTTGGAATGAGGCTGCCACCGTTGATGGCAAGGAACGCATGCCCACCCGGATTGCCCGGCTCCACCGGATCAGTGGTGCGGTAATCGCCTGCAGCCGGGTTCTGTTCGTCGCCATCGGCGATGACCTGCTGTGCCATGGCGACCGACGACGCCAGGGCGGCGGACAACCCCACGGCAAGCAGATGGGGGCGGGGAAGTACACGACGCATGCGGGGGACGCTCCAATGGAAGGGCCCATACCGTAGGAAGCGGCCGCAATGGCGCCTATCGAATTGGTTGCATACCGCAGCCGCTGCGTCGTCCTGTCGCGCCCAAGTACGGACCGGATTCACTGTGCTGAACATCGGCCGACCCGAGCGTCCAGACGGCCAGCGCTTTGCAACTAATTGCATGGGCCGGAGCCGTGCCCGCGGCCAGAATTCGTGCCGATCAAGACACAGGTTGCCTGCTTAGGCTCATCACGCGCGCTTCACGCGAAGAGGTCGAAAAGGCCACATCCGTGAACGAGCGCCTGAACGACTCCCTGTGTCGACTCTTTCCCAGAAAGGACAAGACCATGAACCGTCATCGCACCCGCACTGCTCATCCTCATCAACGCCCGCTGGCGCGTGGCATCGTCCTCGCACTCTGCATGCTGCCGCTGGCCGGCGCCTGGGCCGGTGATCTGGACGGTACCGTTGGGTTGGTCAACAACGGCGACCCGATTGAAGAGTGGACACTGCGCAACAACGCGGTGTTGACAGTGGTCGGTGGGCAGACCAACAGCATCCGTGCGGTTGATTCACTCGTGTACATGTCAGATGCCACCATCAACCGCAGCGGCTCCTACCAGCGTGCTGTCGAGCTGGATGGCACGGCGAGCCTGCAGTCGGAACGCAGCACGTTGCGTGGCGGCGGCATCTTGGTCCAGGGCTCCTCGTCGGCGCACCTGATCGGCAGCCGCATTCTTGTCACCGCTGCCGACGGCCTGCTGCCAAGCAATCCACTCAGCATCGGCCTGACGCTGGGCAGCACCCCCGGCGGCATTCCCTTGCCCGGCGCCTGGTCTGTTCTGGATTCCACCTACGTACGTGTGGAAGACACTGCAGGCGGCAGCGATATTGCCAGTGGCTTGGGCGTGCGCATGGAAAATGGGCGCGTGAACATCGTCAATGGCTCGGAAATCGACGCCGACAACGTGGGGGTGTTGATGTACGGCTCGATCCATACGCCCGACACGCTACGTCTGGGTATTGACGGTTCCACTATTCGCTCCGGGCGCGGCGCGGCGATCCGCGTGGGCGCCGACGAGGCTGCCGACTTCGAGATCACCGTGGCAAACGGTGCACGGTTGATCGGGGGGAATGGCAACCTGCTGCAGGTGGACTCGCTTACCGGTAGCAGCACGCCGGGGGCCAGCCATGTGCGCTTCAACGTGGATGACGCGCGCCTGATCGGCAATGTCAGCTTCGATGCCGCAACGGTTGATGGCAGCCTGGACGTCTTCCTGCGCAACAAGGCGCAGATCGACGGCCGCTTCATCAACGTCACCAGCGCCACCATCGATACCGACAGCGCCTGGCTGATGACCGGCGACAGCAGCGTGGGCCATCTCACCCTGGGCGCCGGCGGTACTGTGGCGCTGGGCAATGGCAGCAGCTTCAACACCCTCAGCCTGGACGAGTTCACCGGCAACGGCGGCACCCTGTTGTTCAACACCCAGCTGGGTGACGACGCCTCGCTGACCGACACGCTGGTGATTGCTGGTGATGCCAACGGCCAGGCCAACGTGCGCGTGCTCAATGCTGGCGGTGCTGGTGCCAAGACCGATCGCGGCATCGAGCTGATCGATATCGGCGGCGCCTCCAACGCGCAGTTCGATCTGGTCGGCCGCGCCGTGGGCGGCCAGTACGAGTACTTCCTGGTGAAGGACGCCAACGGCAACTGGTACCTGCGCTCGGAACTGGCGACCACGCCGGACCCGTGCCTGGCCGACCCGACCCTGCCGCAGTGCAAGCCGATCATTGATCCGATTGATCCCATCGACCCGATCACGCCTATCCCGATCCTGCGCCCGGAGACCGGCGCCTACCTGGCCAACCAGTTCGCGCTCGACCAGATGCTGCGCCACAGCTACCGCGATCGCCAGGGCGGCGCCGCGGCGGCGGAGGGCATCCGTGGCTGGGCCCGCGTGGACGGCACCCAGAGCAAGCTCGGTGCAGTGGATGACCAGCTCGACCTGCGCGTGGACCGCTCGCGCCTGCAGCTGGGTGCGGACATCGGCGTATTCGATGACGGCCGTGGCCGCGTCGGCGTGATGGGCACCGCCGCGCGCAGCAGTGCTACCTCGCGTTCGGACGTGACCGGTTTCAGTGCACGTGGCAAGGTGGAAGGCGGCGCGCTGGGCGTGTACGGCAACTGGGCCAACGATGCGATGTATATGGATGCCAGCGTGCAGCGCGGCCAGTTCCGCAACCGTGTGCAGGGCGAGGGCCTGGCCGAGGAGCGCTACGACTCGGACATCTGGCAGTCGTCGCTGGAAGCCGGTTACCGCTTCGGCATCGGCCAGATCGGCAACACCGCGCTGAGCCTTCAGCCGGAGGTGCAGCTGATCTACACCGACGCGAAGACCGACGTGCATACCGAGACCAACGGCACCGTGGTGCGTGCGCACGGCAACAGCGGTCTGTCCGGCCGTGCGGGCCTGCGCCTGCAGGGTGAATCGCGCTCGGCAGCGGGTGCCTCGGTCAGCCCTTATCTGGCGGCCAACTGGTACCGCGATGGCGCCGGCAATGGCATCGCCTTTGACGACGAAGTGTTGAAAGCTGGAATTCCGCGCAACCGCTATGAACTGAGTGCAGGTGCACGGGTGGAATTCCGTTCCGGTTTCAGTGCGTGGGGCGGGTTTGGGGTGATGCGTGGTGACAGTGGGTATCGCGAGGCGAATGCCAATCTGTCTGTGGCCTACAACTGGTAATGAAGTGAAAGCGGCGCCGGAGCAATCCGGCGCTGCTCCACTGTGCACGATGCGCATTCTGTAGAGCCGAGCCCACGCTCGGCTGCTCTCCGATCAGATCGCGAAAAGCGCCGCGCTTCGCACGGTAAGCCGAGCATGGCTCGGCTCTACAAGAACGCTGCACGAATGCTGACGCATTCGCCTCACTGGCGTACAGCTGGCAATGAAACGGCAACGGCGATCTCCCACAGACGGGGAGCCGCGCTTCCCTCAGTGATCCAACGGCGTCAACGTTTCGCCCGTAACGACCCTCCCCCCACGCATGAAAGAAGGCATAACTCATTGCCCGCCTTCTAGAATGCCCGTGATTCAACTGCAGCAACAACCCGCTGTCGCTTTTGACCTTGAGCGCCGCACGTTTCCGCTCATAGACTCGCGGCCCGCTGGATCCCCGAGCGCGGAGTCGTGCATCGCAGCACTTCCTGGTCCATCTGACCACGCCAGGCTTCAGCCATCTTCCCAACCACTGGCATCTCATATGAAATGCGCGACCAGCCTTCTCCTGCTCCTATCTATTGGCCTTCTTACGGCATGCGATGCCCGCCCACATACGCGCGGCTACATCTATCCAAATGACCGCTATCTGGAGGAAAACGTAGCGAAGTGGAACAGTACGGTCGACACGGTTAACACGTGGAACGACGGCCCATGGGCGGAAGAGTTCTATGAAGCAATTGATAACGGAGGTGACCTCTCCAAGTTTCGCTTTCGACTGCAGAATGCACACAAGGACGCCGTCGAGAGGCGAACCGCTGCAGAACGCATGACACATCGCTCCGAGGCAGCTGATCTGCACCAGCATCTACTCACATCACTGCATAGCGTCGAAGACATGTTCTCGATCATGGTGGCCATGGCAGAGCTTCCAGAAGGCTACACCACAGAACAATCCGCATCGCTTCTGACTCGTTTGAAATCCGCCATCGAGCGCATGGATACAGATCTACAGCAGCTGAGTGACGCCCAAGACGCCTTCGCCAAGTCAGAGAAGATCCAGCTCACGACAAGCGACCCAACCAGCCGCTAGACCCGATTCGCCGGCTGATGCAACGGCGTTGAAGACCGATCAACTTGCAACTTGTTGTATCGCATACGCCAAACAGGCTCGATACGCTCTGCGACCGGCCCATCATCCAATCTCAATATGATCAGTCTTGCGCTACGCCCCTTTCGTCTTTTCGCCTGTTTCAAAGGGCGATCATCACGACGCGAGTTCTGGCTCTTCTTTCTTCTTCAGTTCATGGTCAGCGTGTCGTTCATCGCGATCGCCGCATACACCTCCCGCCGATTTCCGCCAGGCGCCCTGGGAGAAGGCATGCGATTGAGCGATCTTCTTGCATACGTCTGGTTTGGCTACATTGTTTTCAGCCTTGTACCGTTCTATGCACTTGTCGCACGCAGATTTCGGGATCTCGGGCAATCTGGGTGGATGAGCCTGACGTTCATGATCCCAGCGATTGGCCCGGCCTTTGTACTACTGAACATGCTTCGCCCTGGCCAGGAAGGCGATAACCTCTATGGAGCTGCACCGCGCAATTGATTTGGATGGCTCTCGCCAACCTGTCGGTAGCCTGCAACGGGTAATGAAACGAAAACGGCGCCGGAGCAATCCGGCGCCGTTCCACTGTGCGCGATGCGGTTTCTGTAGAGCCGAGCCATGCTCGGCTGCTTTCCCGTCAGGTCACGCAAAGCGCCGCGCTTCGCGCGGTAAGCCGAGCATGGCTCGGCTCTACAAGGACGCTGCGCGAATGCTGACGCATTCGCCTCACTCGGCATGACTACCATTCGCGTGCATGCAGATTGCAACAACTTTGAATTTGAAACTTTTCTGATTGGTACAGCGGTACCTTCGTGCGCATCATGTGTCCGCCACCGAGAACGGGTGGCACGGGCTTGCAATCCCGTTAGGTTGATGTGTTTGGTTACGCTTGCCTGTCGGCGTCGCTCGTCCCTCGGGCGACGTCGACAGGCATTCCGTCCGCGTTTACATGGCGGGCGGTGCGTGGGGGCCTCGTGCCCGCCGGCGCTTTTACATCAACCTCCGGTATTGCAACCACGCACCGTCCGCCACCCTCGCTGTTAAGCGGGGTGGCCCCTTGCTTCGCACACAAGGACGCCGCCATGACCACATCACACTATCCCCACCTGTTCGCCACTCTGGGCGAGGCCGCCACGCGCCTGCCCGACGATCTGGCGCGCACGCTGGAAAGCACCTTCGCCGCACTGCAGGAAGGCGAAGCGCCCGGCACCATCACGCTGCTGCATTGCCTGCAGCACATCCGCCAGGGCGACGCCGCCGATGGGCAACCGTGGCCGGGCAAAGGCCGTACGCCGGGGCAGCGGCTGGCACTGGCGCGCATCGACCGCGCCAATGCCGGGCTGACATTTCTACTTGAACTGCTGCACGCCACCGAGCGCGTGCGCGTGGATGGCGAGATCAGCCAGCAGGTGGACGATGACGCGCGCGAGGGGTTGCTGCTGGCGTGCCGGGGGTTGGCCGAGTATGTGGATGTGCAGCTGCACGCAGCTTAGCGGCTTCTGTAGAGCCGAGCCCATGCTCGGCTTGCCCGGAACCTGACCGAAGAGCAGCCGAGCGTGGGCTCGGCGCTACAGGGCCGTACCGGCTTTCAATCGTATGCGGCGGTGACCACGATCTCGGTGGAGATATTGCCGGCGTTGATACCACTGGTGTTGGGAATGAAGTAACCCGCGCGCAGCGGATAGGACGCCGTCGCGCCAGAGACAGCCACCGGAATATCAGTGTCGCCCTTCTTCAGGTACGTGTTGCCGGTCGCGCCGGCCAGCAGCGCGACCGTCACGCCGGTTGCTGGCGTGGTGGCGGCGGTGTTCTTCCAGCGCTCCGGGTCGCCGTCGGCGGCCGTGCCATCGAAGGACAGGCGCGCACGGCTGACGCCCACGCAGCCCGTGAAGTTCAGTGCACCGGCCTTCACGCTGTTGGCGGCACCTGGCGTCATCTCATCGGCCTTCACCGGATCCAGTGCGATGGTGGGCGCTGCCAGCGTGCAGGTGCCCGGCAGCACGCGACCGCTGATGGTGAGTGTGGTTTGGGCACCTACGGCCGACGCGATCAGGCACAGCATCGGCACCGCGATCACCTGAAGAAGAGAACGGGACATGGTTGAACTCCTGTGAACGTTGAAAGGAAAGACGAAACTCATGGGGCGGTGCCCTCTTCCTGCTCCGGCGTGCCCGCCTGCAGGCTCTCCGGCGGCAACGGCTGCGGCACGCACACGGCCTGGCTCCACGACAGCCCGTAGGCGTCCGGCGCATCGGGCATTCGGTAGTCGATGCGGCAGCGTCGCTTGCCATCGGGGTCGACGATCAACGCGCCGCTGTCCTGCGCACCCCGCAGCTGGATCACCCCGCCCTGCCCCACCGCACCGGTCGGCGTGCCGTCTTCGGTCTGCACCATCGCCGCAAACGGCAGCGGCTGGCCCAGCGCGTCGGTGGCGTCGATGAACAGCGTGCGCTCGCGGCGCACCTGGAACGGCACGCGCACGATGCCACCGGCGGTGGGCGCTACACGCTGCGAGGTCTGCAGCAGCTCCACCTCGATCGGCAGGCCAGAGGGGTCCAGGTCAATGGTGTTCCAGCGATAGGGGCTGATGTGCGGCAGCAGTGCGTAGCCATTGCGCGCCACACGTAGGTCAGTGCTGCTGCCGATGCGTGCGCCCTGCGCCCCCGGCGCCTGCACCAGCGCGAAGCCGTCGCCCACGGGAGCGCCCAGGTTCAGGCCACCGCTGTGCAGCGCCACGCTGCCCGATGCGCCAAGCGACAGGCTGCGGTAGTCGCCACTGCGGCTGTAGCCGGCATTGAGATTGCCACGGCTGCCTTGCCACGCGGCATAAGCACTATGGCTGTTCTGTCCATTGCCTTGTGCGCTGGACAGGCTGTAGCTCAGCGCACGTGACTCACCCAGGCTGCCGGTGATGCCCAGCTGCGACTGCCTGCTACTATCGGCGTGGCTGAGCTGGGTGCTGGCACGCGGCGCGTTGGCGCTACGGCCCAGCGGCACGCTGAGGGTGAACGCGTAGCGGGTGTCCTGGCGGCCATCGCCCACGCGGAAGCGCAGCGCGGACACACCATAGTTGACCCGCCCCAGCGTGCTCTGGAAGCCCACCTGGAAATCGTTGCGGCGTCGGGCGCTGTCCCAGTAAGACACATGGCCGCCGCTGAGATACAGGTTGCTGCGCTGGCCGACCTTCTGCGAGAAGTTCACCTGGTAGCGCTGGCGGGCGCGCTGGCCGTAACCCCAGTCGTCGCTCTGCGCGCGTGCCACATCGTTGAGGCTGAGGAAGCCGCGCGTACTGTAGCGATACGCAGCCAGGCCGAAGTTCGTACCGGTGCGCGCCACGTAACGTTGGTAATTCACGCGGAAGCTGTTGCCGGTGGCGGTGTCGTTGCCGCGCAGGCGGGCGCGCGAATGGGTGACATCGGCACCGAATGCACCGATGGCCGTGTTGACCGCAGCACCGGCGAGCAGGGCGCGATAGTCCTCACCCAGCTGGGCGCCACCCAGCACGGTAAGCCGGTTGTTCAGGCCGCGCGCGTAGGTGCCCTCGGTGAAGCGCAGCGCCTGCAGCGTGTTGCCGGTGTCGCGCAGCTCGCCCGCGGTGACCGCAAAGCGCGACGACCCGGCACGCAACGCCTGCGGCACGGCGGAGAAATTGACACTGAAGCGCTGCACGCGGCCATCGGCTTCGGTGACGCTGACGTCCAGGTCACCGCCGAAGTTGGTGGGATAAAGATCCTCGATGGTGAATGGACCGGGCGCCACATTGCTTTCGTGGATGATGCTGCCGTTCTGGCGGATGGTGACCACCGCATTGCCTTCGGCAATGCCCTGCACCACCGGCGCATAGCCACGCAGCGAATCGGGCAGCATGCGCTCGTCGCTGGCTACGCGCACGCCGGTAAACGGCACGCTTTCGAACAGCTCGCCACCGGTGTTGCCCTGGCCCAGCAGCAGCTGGCTGTTCCAGCGCGGAATGTCGCGTTGCAGATGGCTGCTGATGACCTCGTGCCGGGTGCCCTGTCTGCCATGGGTGAACGATGCGCGGTGGCGAAGCCGCCATGCGCCCAGGTTCACGCCTGCCCGCAACCCAAGGTAACTGCTGTCGCTGCCTTGGCTGCGGTAGTGGTTGGCGCTGTAATCGATGAAGGCAGCGGTGATGCCGTCGTCGCGCAGTTCCGGTGCCACGAAGCCACGCGCGGCGATGGCCTGTGCCGCCTGCGGAATGCTGAGGGACAACTTCAGCTCGCCACTGTCAAAGGTGCTGTTGGCGCCCTCCACCAGCGCTGGCAGATTCACGCAGGTGCTGTCTTCGGCGGGCAGTGCCTCCAGGAACGCAGGCTTCAACGGCAGCCCGCGTACCAGCGCCGGTGACAGGCATGGCACCGCAATCTGCGGGTCGTCCTGGATGACGAAGCGGATGTCCTGGCTGCGCAGGAACTCGCCGTTCACATGCACGTCCACCGCGTAGTCGCCGGCCGGCAGCGGATTGCCGTTGGCGTATCGCGCCATGTCGATGGCTTCGCCGCCGATCAGGAAGCCTTCGCTGAACTCGACAGGGGCTGCGGTGGCGTCGAGTGCAAATCCAGCCGACAGCACCGCACCGATGGCGGCGCAGAGGGATCGGGTGGCGGCAGGGGTACGATTGACGGCCCTCATCGGTAGTCGGCGGTCAGCACCGCCTCGCCTTTGACGTCGCCGGGCACCAGCGGACCGGCCGTACGCAGATAGCGCGCACTGAAGGGAATGGATTGCTGCCCCTTGCTGGACCAGCCGTGCGACCACGCCTGGCCGAACTGCACCGGCTGGCCACCGCGCAGCAGCTGCACTTGAACGCCGCCAGCGGTGGCACCGGGAGCGGGTGCCAGCTGACCGTTGCTGCTACCAGGATCATTGGCATCGGCCAGCGACAGCTGCACGTCGATGTTGTCCATCGGGCAGTTCATCGCGACGTCGAAGCTGGATTCCTTCGCGTTGCTGCCGCTGGCGGCGAGTTCGTTGGCGAGAACGTCGTCGAGGGCGTGGGAAGCGTTGGCGAGGGTGCAGGTGACGGGGGGCATGGAGATCTCCACCGACAGGTGGTGCTGCATCCTCTGGCTCGGATCACCCTCGGGCCAAGATGTGATGGTGCCCAGGTAGCTCATCGGCACCGGCTCCATGGCTCCCCCACGGAAGAACACAATCACATAAACCGCGACGGTAACCGGTCCAGCAGTTGCAATCGGTATGCCGGGGTGTCGATTGATCGCTCCTACAGCCAAGGCGGGACCACCATAATTCGAGGGAGCCCCCTCTCTCACACTGTAGCCAAAGCCGATGAGTGGTGAGCGCGAACTGAAGCTATAGGCCTTGTAGGTGACGCCACCGTAGGTGACATCGCGCTCGTAGGTGAGACCGGTCAGTGGCGCATCCACGACGAAGGCTGTTTGCCCGGCAGCGCACTCGAACCCCAGGGCGACTGCTCCCGCCGCGCTTGTTCCCAGTCTTTCATCCGGCCGATCCAGGTTGTAGCCCCTTTGGGTGTAGCTCAGATCTTGATCTCCCGGACTAAGCCGCGCGCAGCTGGCCCCGGCCTCCAGAATGCACAGGGAAGCGATGACCACCGCACCCACCCGCGCGCGCACCACACCACGCGGCACATGCGTGCAGACAGACAGAAGAGCGCGGAACTGCAATGGAAACCGCACGGCGATTCCTCCGACAACCAATCGAGGCCGCGCAGTCTAGGCAGCGGCACTGCCACTTCCTATCGGATTAATTGCAGTTCGCAAACGTCAACGCGCTTTTACAACTTGTTGCATACCGCAGCCTGAAGCGCGCATCGAAACTACCCGGGCTGACTGCCATGGGCGGTCACCGCGTGCCTCCATTCCACTACAGAGAACTGTCATGCCACTCACACTCCGCCTCCTGTCGCTTTCTGCCCTCGCCGTCGTCGCGCCGTCGGTGTCTGCCGAAACGCTGGAAATCACCGGCGAACTGATGACCTCCACCTGCTCGGTGGGCTCCACCGGCGGCACCATCACCGTGCCGATGGGCAAGGTGGATCTGGCCTCGGTCAACGCCAGCGCCCGTGCCGGCCAGAAGAACTTCACCATCGCCCTGGACTGCTCGGGTTCGGGTGCATCACAGGATGTAGGTGTGCGCTTCGGCGGCACGCCCGACGGCAGTACCGGCAACCTCGCATTGACCGCCGCATCGACCGCCAGCAACGTGGGCGTTGCGCTGTACGACGCGGCAGGCAACCAGCAGAAGATCGGTGAGGACCCGGCCGTGTGGGTGACCATCGCCGCCGGTGGCAGCGGCCAGCTGGACTACAGCGCGTGGTACGCCTCACCGGCGCAGAACGCGCGGGCTGGCACCGCCAATGCCTCGGGCGACTTCGTGGTGGTCTACAAATAACGCGCTTCCGGCAGGCTGGCGCCACGCAGCGACGGCCTGCCCCTTTCAACGAGGTTGACCATGAAACTCCGCGCCAGGACGTGGATATGCGCGCTGCTGGCCGTGTCGGCGGCGCTGCCGGCATCGGCTGCGGTGACGCTGCAGGGCACACGCATCGTTCACGATGCCAGCAAGGGCCGCGACGTAACGGTCAGGGCCAGCAACGTGGGCGAGTTGCCCGCGATGACCCAGGTGTGGATCGATGACGGCGACAGCCAGTCGCGTCCTGAGCATGTACGTACGCCCTTTCGGCTGACACCGGCCGAGCCGCGACTGCTGCAACCGAAGCAGGGCCAGGCATATCGCGTCACCTACGCACCGCGCCCGTCGGAGGCACCGCTGCCAACCGATCGCGAATCGGTGTTCTATTTCAATCTGCTGGACATTCCGCCCAAGCCCAGCGATGCCAGTAGCAAGAACCTGCTGCAGTTCGCGGTGCGTACGCGGGTGAAGCTGTTCCATCGCCCGGCCGGGCTGCCGGGCAGTGCACGCGATGCAGCGGCCACGCTGCAGTGGTCTGCCGATGGTGATGGCCTGCAGGTGCGCAACCCGAGCGCGTACCACGTCTCGTTGAGTTCATTGACGCTGGCCGATGGCCGCCGCGTGGACGTGGATATGATCGCGCCGGGGGCACAGGTGCGCTATGCGCTGCCGGAAGGTGCAGCCATGCCGGCAACGGTGGCGTTCAAATGGCTGGATGATTACGGCACGCCCCGTGAGGCCGAGGCGCGCGTTGATCGGTAAACGTAGATCGGGCTTCCGCAGTGCACCGGCAATGACTTGCACTGAGGGTGGCAGACGCGTCACGCTGCAGGCCACAGCCTCACAACCCAGGTTCGCACCATGGCGTCACCCTTGGGCTCCGTGCTTGCCACCCTGCAAGGCCTGCAGCGCCGGCTGCTGTTCGGCGGCGGTGCCGTCTTGACCCTGCTTCTCCTGGCCGCCGGCTGCGCGGCGCTGTGGCTGCGGTTGGAAACGGTGCACCTCAACGAGCGCGAGGCGCTGCAGCGCGGCCAGCAGACGGTGGATCGCTACATTGGCGAGCGCAGGCGGGCCTACGTGGCCAGCTTGAACACCAACGCCATGCTCTGGGCTACCCAGCAAACCGCACTGGTGGCCGGTGGCCTGCCTGTTGCGGCCCGCTTTTCAGCACAGGATGGCCAGGCCGGCGTGGTGGCACCGGGCGCCCTGTCCGTCCCCTGGCTGGCGCTGTCCCCGCGCGAGGGCCGTCTTCCGCCACAGGCGGAGGCGGCATACCTGGGCATGGTGCAGACCTATTCGGCGTACATGGCCGCCACCGTAGCGGCGCAGGATTCGCCCACTTCCTTGATCTCCTTCGCCTTCGAACCGGAAGGGCGCCTGTTTGCGATCGCCGGGCTGCATGATGAAGCGCAGCTGCTGCAACTCATGAAGGTGCCTACCCGTGAACAGGCACTGGCCGCGCTGTCACAGACCGCCGATGCCGGCTGGCAGTCAGCGGGGGCGGAGTCCGAGCTTCAACTGGCCAGCGGCCGGCTGCGCGCCTACTTCGGCCGCAATCCGTTCACCGGCGAGGATGCACTGGTCACCCAGATGCGCCTGCGCAGCAATGGCACCCCCTTCATCAACCGGCTGACGTTTGAACCGCTTCAAGGCCTGCGCGAGCGGTTGGAGGAGGCCAGCCCGGGGATGTGGGTGGTGCTGGACCGGCAGGGAAACGATGTTCTGCGCAGTGCTGCGGACGCTGCGATTTCCGGGCCTGCGCTGCGCGCCGCGCCATCGCCCCGGCCTACGCTATTGGCACTGCCTGCCGGCCGTGCCTTCGTGATGTCCGCACCCTTGCAGGGCATCGACTGGACGCTGCTGCGGCTCTACCGCTGGACCGACATCTGGACGGCGCAGCAGACCTATCTGCTCGGCGGTGGGCTGGCCCTGGCCGCCCTGCTGGCCGCGCTGTGGACGCTGTTGCTGCTGGTGGACCGGCGCGTGCTGCGGCCGGCGCTGGAAGAAGCCGCACGGGTGCATGAAAGCGAAGCGTTGAGCCGCACGCTGATCGAAACGTCGCCGGTCGGCCTGTGCCTGCTCGACCAGCAGAGCGGGCAGGTGATCCTGCACAACCAGGCACTGGAGCAGCTGATCGGCGACACCACCGGCAACCTGTTGGACGCACTGGTCGGCCGCCTGGTGCAACGCGTTGACGGCCAGGTACACGGGCAGCTGTTCGAGGCGCCGTCCGCGGACGAGCACGGTCCATCGCGCTACCTGCAATCCATCGTGGCCGCCGCGCGCTACCAGCGGCAGGCGATCTGGGTCTGCGCGGTGACCGATGTGACCGCACAGACGGAAACCCAGCAGCGTCTGCTGGATGCACGGCGTCATGCCGAACAGGCCCAGCACGATGCCGAGGCTGCGGACCAGGCCAAGACGGCCTTCGTGGCGATGATCAGCCATGAAATCCGCACCCCTTTGAGCGGCGTGCTCGGCCATCTTGAACTGCTTGCCCGCCAGACCATGCCGGCGGCGGCGCATACGCATGTCACGCGCGCGCGCAGCGCGGCCGATGTGCTGCAGGGGCTGGTGAACGACACCCTGGACCTTTCCCGTATCGAAGCCGGGCTGATGACGCTGGAGCCGGCGCCTTTCGATCCGCGTGCGCTGCTGCAGCAGACCGCGACACTGTTCGAGCCACAGGCCACCGCGAAAGGCCTGCGCCTGGAGCTGCACACCGGCGATGCGCTGGGGCCAGCCTACGTGGCCGACGCAGGTCGCGTGGCGCAGGTGATCAACAACCTGGTGGGCAATGCGGTGAAGTTCACGGCATCGGGAACGGTGGCGGTCAGCGTTGATGCCTCGCTGCGGCCCGATGGCAGCGAGTGGCTGCACGTGGAAGTGCGCGATACGGGCCCGGGCATCGATGCCGAGGCGCAGGCCGTGTTGTTCAAGCCGTTCGTGCAGGTCGGTGCCGGCTCGGCACGGCAGCACGGCGGCAGCGGCCTGGGGCTGGCCTTGTGCCAGCGCTTCGCCGAACTGCTCGGCGGCACCCTCGGCGTTCGCAGCACCCCGGGCACCGGCAGCGTTTTCCACCTGGACATTCCGGCACGCCGGACCACCGCCGTGGCAGGCACGCCGCCACGGCCGGCGCCTGTCGAGCGCGCGCATCCGTCGGGCGGTCACGCGTTGTTGGTGGATGACAGCGTGATCAGCCGTGACGTGACGCTGGGGCAACTGCATGCGCTGGGTTGGCAGGTCACCTTCGCGGCCGACGGCGAGGAGGCGTGGCAACGCTGGCGCGCGGGCCGGTTCGATATCGTGCTGACCGATCTGAACATGCCACGTCTGGACGGATACGGGCTGGCCCGGAAACTGCGTGCGGACGATCCCTCCATTCCCATCGTCGCGCTCACCGCCAATGCGATGCCCGAGGACGCGCAGCGCGTGCGCGAGGCCGGCATGTCCACGCTGCTGCTGAAGCCGCTCGACCTGGCGTCGCTGCAGGCCGCGCTGCATGGATTCGACCTCGATCGCTCGGCACAGGCACCCTTACCTCCGGTGGTGAGCGAGGCGGTTCAGCGGCAGATGCGCGAGGCGTTCCTGCAGACCGCGCATCGCGACTACGCGGCGCTGAGCCAGGCGCTGGACAGTGCCGACGCACCGGCCATGATCGATCAGCTGCACAGCTTCGCCGGCGCGCTGGTATTTCTGGGAGAAGCCCAGGCAGCGCGCAGCTGCCAACAGGCCGAACAGGCCCTGCGCAGCACCGGCGCGACAGATGCGGCGTCGAAGGCGATCGTCATTGAGGCTATCGCGTTGATCGCGGCGAGCATCGAACGTCAGGTTGCCGCGCAGCAGCCGGCATGACCTGCGTGCTCAGCCGGCGAAGTGCTCGTACCCGCTCGGGCCGTCGTGGCCTTCGGTATGCACGCCCTGCCCTTCCATGATGCGGCCGATGCGGGTGATCGGCAGATCCAGCGATTCGGCAACGAAGTGCAACGCGTCGCGCTGGTCGGCGGCGGCGGTGAAGCACAGTTCGTAATCGTCGCCGCCGTGCAGCGCGCACTCACGGGCAGCATCGCGGCCCAGCAGTTCGCGCAGCGCCGCTGACATCGGCAACGCATCGGCATCGACTTCGGCGCGCACACCGCTGCGTGCCGCGATGTGGCCAAGGTCGGCCAGCAACCCATCGGAGATATCCACGGCCGCATGCGCGAACGCACGCAGGCGCAGGCCGAGGGTGACTCGCGGGGTCGGCCGCAGCAGGCGCAGGCGCAGGCTTTCGTAATCGGCCAGCAGCGTGGCGGTGGCCACGTTCAGCGCACCCTGCTGCCATAGCCGCAGCGCACCGGCAGCGTCGCCGAGGGTGCCGCTGACCCAGATGTCATCGCCAATCTGTGCGCGATCACGACGCAGCGCCTGGCCGCGCGACACCTGCCCCATCGCAGTGACCGACAGCGACAGCGGGCCACGCGTGGTGTCGCCACCAATCAGGGCGATGTCGTGCTGGTCGGCCAGTGCGAAGAAACCGTCGGCGAAGGCCTCGATCCAGTCTTCGCTGGCTTCGGGCAACGACAGCGCCAGCGTGCACCACGCCGGGCGCGCGCCCATCGCGGCGAGGTCGGACAGGTTGACGGCCAACGTCTTCCAGCCGATGTCGAACGCCGGCGTTTCGGCCGGGAAGTGCACGCCGCTGTTGAGCGTATCGGCGGTGACCACCAGCTGTTCGTTCGGGCGTGGCTGCAGCAGTGCGGCGTCGTCGCCAATACCGAGCACGATGTCGTCGCGCTCGGCGGTGCGGGCGCGGATGCGGTCGATGAGGGCGAATTCAGCCAGGGACATGGGGCGTTCCCGTGGGGGTGGCGGCGATATCGGGCATCGGTGCCAACCAGGGTTGGCACCCACCAGAAGCGGAGTCAGGGCCGGTATCGACCCAGCAGGTCACGGCCCGTCCAGGACGAGCAGAACCGGGTCAGTGACCCGATTCGACCTTGCGCCATTCCACGGCGGCACGATCCAGCACGCCGTTGACGTAGGTGTGGCCGTGTTCGGAACCGAAGCGCTTGGCCGATTCGATGGCTTCGTTGATCACTACGCGGTACGGCACATCCAGGCGGTAGCGCAGCTCGTAGGCGGCCAGGCGCAGCACCGCGCGTTCGATCGCGTCCACTTCTTCGATGCCGCGGTCCAGGTACGGGCCGAGCGCTTCGTCGATGTCGCGGCGGTTGTCGAGCACGCCGTGCAGCAGTGCCTCGAAGTACGCCAGATCGGCGATTTCGCGGGCCTGCTCGTGAGCGAACTGGGCGATCAGCGACTGTGCGTTGCCGCCGGAGATCTGCCAGGCGTAGATGGCCTGCACGGCACGACGGCGGGCGCGCGAGCGCAGCACCGGATCGACGCCATCGCGGCGGACGGGTTTACCGGAGGGCTTGCCCTGGGTGTTCTTGTTCATGGCAGCTGCTCCAGAAGATTGACCATTTCCAATGCGGCGAGTGCGACTTCCTCGCCCTTGTTGCCGTGGCTGCCGCCTGCGCGGGCCTCGGCGTCTTCAACGCGTTCCACCGCCAGCACGCCGTTCAGCACCGGCACGCCGAAGTCCAGCTGCACGCGCATCAGGCCTTCGGCGCAGCGGTCGGCCACGTGTTCGTAGTGGCGGGTATCGCCACGGATCACGCAGCCCAGGGTGAGGATGGCGGCGTGTTCATGGGCCGCGGCCAGGCGCGCGGCCACCAGCGGCAGCTCCCAGGCACCCGGCACGCGGATCACGTCGATGTTGGCTTCGGTGATGCCGTTGCCGGCCAGGCTCTGGCGGGCGCCAGCGACCAGCGTATCGGTGATGCGGGCGTTCCAGCGGCTGGCCAGGATGGCGAAGCGCGCCGATTCGGGAGTGCGAAGATCGCCTTCGTAGTGGCTCATATGCGGCTTGGGGGACTCGATAAGGGGGTAATTCTAGCGTGGATGGGCCCCGGCCGTGGCTGGCGGGGCCTGCAGGGTGTGCCGACCAACGGTCGGCACCCACCACAGGTAGGGCATGGTCGGCACCCACCAGAGGGCGGACGGTGGGTGCCGACCGTTGGTCGGCACGCCAAGGGGGTTACAGGGCCACCGTCTCCACCACTTCCAGGCCGTACCCGGCCAGGCCGATCTGGCGGCGCGGGGTGCCCAGCACGCGCAGCTTGCCCAGGCCCAGGTCAGACAGGATCTGTGCGCCGGCACCGTTGCGGCGCCACTGGCTCACGTCCTTGTCCTTGCCCGGCACCACCGGCGCCGGCTGCTGGCGCAGGCGGGCCAGCAGGGCCTCGCCATCACGCGGGGCCTGCAGCACCACCATCACGCCACTGCCTTCGGCATCGATCGCACGCAGGGCATCGGTGGCGGCCACGCCGAAATCGTCGCGGCGCCAGTGCAGCAGGTCGGCCAGCGGGTTTTCCACCTGCACCCGCACCAGGGTCGGGGTGTCGGCATCCGGGGTGCCGCGGACCAGGGCGAAATGCAGGTCGTGGGCGATGCGGTCGCGGTAGGTGACCAGCTTGAACGGGCCGAATTCGGTCTCGATCTCGCGCTCGTCCACGCGTTCGACGGTCTTTTCGGTGGCCAGGCGGTAGGCGATCAGGTCGGCGATGGAGCCCATCTTCAGGCCGTGCTCGCGGGCGAACACTTCCAGCTCCGGGCGGCGCGCCATGCTGCCATCCGGGTTCAGGATCTCCACCAGCACGCCAGCCGGCTCCAGCCCGGCCAGCATGGCCATGTCCACGGCGGCTTCGGTGTGGCCGGCGCGGGTCAGCACGCCACCCGGCTGGGCGATCAGCGGGAAGATGTGGCCCGGCTGGTGCAGGTCCGACGGCTTGGCGTTGGGTTTCACCGCAGTGCGGATGGTGTGGGCGCGGTCATGCGCCGAGATGCCCGTGGTGACGCCCTCGGCGGCCTCGATGCTGACCGTGAAATTGGTCTGGAACTGCGCGGTATTGGCCTGCACCATCGGCGCCAGGCCGAGATCGGCGGCGCGGGTGCGGTTCAACGGCAGGCAGACCAGGCCACGGCCATGGGTGACCATGAAGTTGATGTCGCTGGCCTTGACCAGCTCGGCGGCCATGATCAGGTCGCCTTCGTTCTCGCGGTCTTCGTCATCGACGATGACCACCATGCGGCCCAGGCGGATGTCTTCCAGGATTTCGGGGATGGGTGCGAAGTTCATGCGCGGGCTCCTTCACCCAACAACCGCTCGACATACCGAGCGACCAGATCGATTTCAAGATTGACTGCGCTGCCCACGCCGGTGGCGGAGAAGGCGGTGTTGGCCACCGTGTGCGGAATGAGGGCCACTTCAAAGCCTTCCTCGTCCACTTCGTTGACGGTGAGGCTGACGCCGTCCACGCAGATCGAGCCCTTCTTGGCGATGTAGCGGCGCAGCGCGGCCGGCGCGGCGAAACGCCAGCGCTGGGCACGCGCGTCTTCATGGATGGACAGCACCTGGCCGAGCCCATCGACGTGGCCGCTGACCAGATGGCCGCCGAGGCGGTCGGTCGGTCGCATGGCCCGTTCCAGGTTGATGACCGCCCCTTCGCCCAGCTGGCCCAGCGTGGTCAGGCCCAGGGTCTCGGTGGAGGCATCGGCCTGGAAGCTGCTGGCGTCGAATGCGATGACGGTGAGGCAGACACCGTTGATGGCAATGCTCTCGCCCATCTGCACGTTGTCGAACGGCAGATTCCCGACATTGAAGGTGAAGCGGACATCGCCGCCGATGGATTCGCGTGCGGCCAGACGGCCGACGCCTTCGATGATTCCAGTAAACAAGAAACGTTCTCCGCGAAAAGTGAGCGAAAAACGCCGCAAGGCAAACAGGCACGCGCAGGGCATGAGCCCTGTGGCACCGTCTTCTTTCATCCGGACTATGACCGTCGGCTCCGGCATTGGACCGGATCTGCTGACCCCCGGCCGTGGGCCGGGGCGCTCGCGGGCTCGTGCTTGCGCACCTACCGCCGGTGGGGAATTGCACCCCGCCCTGAAGACGTTTGTGTACCGGCGAACCGGCGTGGCTAGTGTACCAGCCCGGGCTGAACGGGGTCGGATGCCACAGCTGTGACGGCCGTCGCTCGCAATTTGTAAAACTTTCATTAAAATTCCACCCCGGACGACATGAGGTCGCCACGGGCAGCCCGCTGGGGCAGGCCCGCCAAAGGACTGAAATTCACAGGAATTCCCATGCGCAAGATGCTGATCGTGGCCGCCCTGCTGGCCGCCGCCCCGCTCTCGGCTTCGGCCGACGCCCTGAGCTACACCTACGTCGAAGGCGGTTGGACGCAGGTCAAGGTTGACGACAACGCACTGGACGACCCGAAGGTCGACGGCGGCTACCTGCGTGGCTCCGTGGCCATCGCCGAACAGGTCTACGTGTTCGGTGGCTGGTCGCGCACCAGCAAGACCTACCATTACAGCGACGGCTCGCTGAAGCTGGAACTGAATCAGCCGGAGCTGGGCATCGGCTACCACATGCCGTGGACCGACCGCCTGGACTTCACCGCCGATATCGCCTGGGTGCGCCAGAGCGCTGAACTGACCGACCGTTACGACGGCTACAGCGACCGCTACAAGGACCACACCAACCTGGGCCGCGCCACCCTGGGCATCCGTGGCAAGCCGTCGCGCATGACCGAAGCCTGGGCCAAGGCCGGCTACATGGACGGCGGCAACAACTTCAAGGGCACCTGGGTCGGCACCGTCGGCGGCCAGATCAACTTCACCAAGACCTGGGGTCTGGTGGGCGAGATCTCCGGCTACCGTGACGTCACCCAGTACTCGGCCGGCGTGCGCGCCAGCTTCTGATCCAACGATCGCTCCTCGTCGTGCGATCGAACGGGCCCCGCAAGGGGCCCGTTTTTTTTGGCCGCTGCACGCCGTCACCTGGCCGCGTGGCGCCATCGAAAGTGCAGGCAGATGCGCTAGGCTTGCGCGCCTCTGGAACAGGAATACACCGTCATGAAGACCCCCACCCGTACCCTTCTGGCCAGCGTGCTGCTGTGCGCCCCGCTGTTTGCCAGCGCTGCACCGGCCCAACTGACGCCCGAGCAGGCCTTCGACCTGTACGCACGCGTGCTGCTGGAAGACGATGCGGCCGCCACGCGCACGCTCAACGACGCACTGAAGCCGGCGTTCGAAGGCCAGGACGCCGTGACCCCCAACCCGGGTGCGCTGGCCAAGGCATTGGCCGAACCCTGGCAGACGGTACTGGCCAGCACCGGCGCCAAGTCAGACGCCGCGGCCACCGAAGCGCTGTATGCCAAGGCGCTGCGTGATTCGAAGTGCCGCGCGACCAAGAGCGTGGTCGAAGACAACGAATACGTTGAAGACCAGAAGCTGGCGCGGATCACCTACAGCTGCCAGCTGCCCGACTTGGGCAAGGTCCGCCCGCTGTTCGCCGCGAGCCTTGCGTCTGACGCCAGCCCGGCCGCGCGCAAGCAGTTCACCGATGCCTACACCCAGGCACTGCAGAGTGGCGTGCGCGTGCCGGTCAGCGGCACTTTCACCCTGTACCCGGCCAAGGACAACGGCTACTGGTACAGCGGTAATTTCGATGATCTGGTGGGCACCGTAGCCGGTGCGCTGGCGCCGTTCGAGGACTGGATGCAGGATGCACAGGCGGCCAGCGCGCCGAAGGTGACCGGCATACCGGGCTGCGACCTGCTGCTGCAGCAGCACCGCGCCTGCGTGGCGAAGATCGCGCCGGACCAGATCAGCGGCGTGGATGCGATGGCCGAGGAACTGAAGGCCAAGGCGCAGGTGCAGTCGGCCGAGGAAATGACGCAGGAGTGCAAGGCACTGCGCCCGATCGCCGAGATGATGTGGACCGACGAGTGCGCGTGAGGGGGTAAACGGTAGCGCCGGGCCATGCCCGGCGACGCCCGCAACGCTGCACATTTTCAGACAAGTTGCATGGACCCGTGCAAGGAACGCCCCTGATCCTCGGGGCCCTCCTGAATTGCCCGTGTGCCGCCATGCTGAAACCCGTCTTCATCCTGCTGCTGGGCCTGCCGCTCTGGGCGGTAGCCTCCGCGCCAGCCGATCTTTCGCCGCAGGCCGAATACACGCTGCAGGCACAGGTGCTGCTGCACGACGATGGCGCGGCCCGGCAGATACTGCGCGAGCAGGGAGAGGGATACGAGCCTGCCGTTGCCCTGGAGTGGCAGTTGCTTGTGGACGATGTGCCTGCGGCACTCGCGCGGCAGGGTTCTACTGCGCCTTCCCCGGCTGCCACGCAGGCCTTTGTACAGGCACTGGCAATGCGACTGCCGAGGGTCAGCTGCGCTGCCCGGGAGTTCGTGCCGTCGGGATCGCCGGAGATCGGCCTGTACCCACTGGTCTGCCAGCATCCCGACGTGGAACCCCTCCGGCAGGAGTATCTGGCGTTGCGGGCCGCACCTGAAGCAGGGCGCCAGGCACGCATCGATACGCTCTTCCTGCGTTGGGCGGCGGTGCTGCGCGACGGACCCGATGTACCACATTGCAGTCGGGTCACCGGGTGGTACCAGGCGCGCCATGCGTTCGCCCATGCCGAGCGCGTGCATCAGCTCTACCAGACAATCCTGTGGCGATTGCTGCCGATCGAGTTGTGGCTGGGTGAACCGCTGCTGCCGCAGGAAGATGAGCTGTGTGATGACGCTTGAAGTCCGTCGGGCTCAACCCTGCACTACGTAAGCCCGTTATGCCCGCAGCAGCAACCTGATGTCTTCGCCCACCTGCCGCTGGTCGACCACACGCAGGCGGCGTTGCTGGTCCATCGCCTCGATGCCGAGACCGGCCAGCAGCGGACGACCGCTGTCGCCCAGCAGCGTGGGCGCCTGATACAGCAGCAGCTCGTCCACCCAGCCGCCGCGCAGCAAGGCACCGGCCAGCGTCGCGCCGGCTTCGGTATGCACTTCGTTGATGCCACGCTCGGCCAGCAGGGCCAGCACCGCGCCCAGGTCCAACCGCCCATCAACGCAGGGCACGCTGGCAAATTCGGCGTCGGCCGCATCCGGTGCGCTTACTGCTGCGTCATGCAGGTACAACGTCGGCGCCCCACCCTCGCGCACGCGGCTGCACTCCAGCGAGCGCAGGCGTGAATCGAGCACCACGCGCAGCGGTGGCATCACCTCGGTATCGGCCAGGCGCACGGTCAGCATCGGGTCGTCGGCAATCACGGTGTCGGCGCCGGTCAGGATCGCACCCGCACGTGCGCGCCAGTGCTGCACGTCTTCGCGCGCGGCCGCACCGGTGATCCACTTGGAGCTGCCATCGGCCATTGCGGTACGGCCATCGAGGCTGGCCGCCAGCTTCACCCGCAGCCACGGGCGGTTGCGCTCCACGCGCGACAGGTAACCCTTGTTGAGCTCGCGCGCCTGTGCCGCCATCAGCCCTTCGGCGACGTCGATGCCGGCATTGCGCAGTAGATCGAAGCCACCGCCATCGACCTTGGGGAACGGATCGCGCATCGCCGCGACCACACGCGACACGCCCGCCTCGATCAGTGCCAGCGCGCAGGGCGGCGTGCGCCCGTAGTGCGCGCAGGGTTCCAGGGTGACGTAGGCAGTGGCACCGCGGGCCTCGCTGCCGGCCTCGCGCAGCGCGAACACTTCAGCATGCGGGCCACCGGCGCGCTGGTGCCAGCCCTGCCCGACCACGCGTTCGCCATGGGCGATCACGCAGCCGACCATCGGGTTGGGGCGGGTGGTGTAGGCGGCACGCTCGGCCAGGCGCAGTGCGTTGGCCATGTGCAGGTGGTCGAGGACGGAGAACGGGGTGGTCATGCGGCCATGGTAACGCCGCCGGTGTGCATCCATGCCATCAGTGCCAACCAAGGTTGGCACCCACCAGAGCAAAGGAGATCCAGGCCATGCGTGGATGGGCAGCACCCACCAGTGGATGCGGCCATCGGTGCCAACCAAGGTTGGCATCTACCAGGGAAGAGGCGGTCAGCCCTTCTTCTTCTTGGTCAGGGCAATCACGTCGCCCAGCAGCTGCAGCTGTTCGGTACTGGACGGCAGGTCGCGTTCCAGCTTCTCGATCTCCTCGCGGAAATCGGCCACGTCCTCGAAGCTACGGTAGACCGATGCGAAGCGCACATAGCCGACGTGGTCGAGCTTGCGCAGTTCGTTCATGACGAACTCGCCGACCTTGATCGAAGGCACTTCGCGCTCTCCGCTGATGCGCAGCTGGTGGACCACGGCGCGTACCGCCGCTTCGATCTTGTCTTCGGCCACCGCACGCTTCTGCAGCGCGCGGTCGAAGCCAGCGCGGACCTTGCGCTGGTCGAACGCCTCGCGGGTGCCATCGCTCTTGACGATGGCCGGCAGCTTCAGTTCAACCGTTTCCAGGGTGCTGAAGCGCTCGCCACAGGCTTCGCATTCACGCCGACGACGGATCGTCGCGCCGTCTTCGGAGACGCGCGAGTCGATGACCCGGGTATCGGCATGTTGGCAGAAGGGGCAATGCATGGAACGCCTGGGTCAGGGAAGTACCTATTGCCACGGTCATGGCAGCGTCGCAAAGGTACCTGAGAAAGGGCCCCGCAGCAAATGCTGTCTGCGCGGAAGTGCCTGCACAGCGCGCCTGTAGCGCTCGCGGCGGGACGCTGAGCCGGTCCTGCCGACGTCAGGGACGGTCTGCCCCCAGCGCAGCCACACCAAGTGCCCCGCCATGACCAGCAACGGCGGCCCAAGCCCAAGGAACGCCGGCATCGATATCTCACCTTGCTTGAAGGTGAAGTACAGCATGACGGCGACCACGCCGAAGGCGAATCGGAACGCCTGGCTCAGCGGAATACCTGCTGGCACGGTCATGACAGAGTCGCAACAGCACTTGAGAATAGACCAACCAGCAAACTCCGCTTTACTTCACTGGCCCGCTGGATTTCGACAGCCATCGGAAGTGGCAGGCAAGGCTGATCCAGGGAGCCCCCCAACCGATTGCCAGTATCAGTAGTATCGGATCCACTCCAAAACTTGAAACTGTTATCACCAACGCGGACACAGCCTGAGCAGCTGACACTAGAAGCAGCGTCCCCAGAACTCGCGCGGCGGGTTTCAATCCATCCGGTCCGCGCATCTGCCACGTGTTTGCCAGCTGGAAAACAAGCGGGATCGCCGTCACAGAGAGCAGACCCCACATCGCAAGCAATGCAAGAAGTGCGCTGTTGTCACCGCCGTGTGCCCATACCCATAGAAACAGCAGCGAACCCAACAGGCCAGCCAACGCGCAGGGGATGGAAAAAAGAAGGCTGTGGAGAAGCAGGTAGAGGCCGTGGCGGCGGCGCCAGGATTGCATCGGGGGCTCCTTTCAGTAGTTCGGAAGACCCTAGTCCTGACGCCTGCAGCACACCATGCAATTTATCTGAAACTTCCAACCACCAGTCACACAGCGTCGGTCGCGCCCCAGCGCAACCACACCAGGTGCCCTGCCATCACCAGCAGCGGTGGGCCAAAGCCGAGGAAGGCCAATGTCGAGATCTCCCCGTGCTTGAAGGTGTAGTACAGCGTGGCGGCAACCACGCCCAATGCGGCCAGGGCACCCAGCGCCAGCCCCACCCAGGCGACAACCGGGGAATCGCGCAGGCCGGCAAGGCCACGCCACAGGAACAGGCCGCTCAGCCACAACCACGACAGCAGGCCGATGATTCCGGCGGTCGACCACAGCAGCAACAGTGTGTGCTCGTCGCCTGTCAGGTACTTACCATCCCATACGACCATCAGCCCCAGCACGGCACCCGTGCCGCCTGCCGCCGCAGTGGGCAGGCCTACCAGCAGGCCGGCGATCGCCATCCAGCGTTTGTGCAGACGCTCATCCATGCGTTCGATTTCCTTCCATGGGCCACGTCATGCGCGGCGTTTGATCCACACCAGCATCGCAGCCGGCACCAGCATCGACGGGCCCAACAGCAACAGGGTGATGCCTTCGGCGTGCACGGTGATGCCCCACCACAGCGCCAGTCCCAGCGGGGGCAAGGCGGCGAGACCGCCCGCCAGCAGCATCCACCACCAGAGGCGGTGCACGTGCAGCCCGGCACGCCCCTGCATCAGGAAACCCGCGCTGAGCCACAGCCAGGCCAGGCAGCCGGCAATGCCGGCCAGGCCCCACAGCGGCATCACCGTCACCGAGGCCAGCGTGCCATGACCGAACTGTCCCAGCCCCATCAGCAGCAGCATGGTCGCTGCCGCGCCGCCCATCGCCAGGCTGGGCAGGCCAAACAGCACCGCCAGCGCGGTGTACAGATACTTGAGGTGGCGCTCATCCATGCGCGGTTGCTCCAATGCCGGGGTCAGAGCCCTTCCCTGTGGGAAGGGATCCGCCCCCACTCCCCGATCAGCCGTAGACCGGATACTTGCGGCACTGCGCGCTGACGGCATCACGCACGCGGGCGATCACGGCGTCATCGTTCGGCGCGTCGAGCACGTCGGCGATCCAGTTGGCCAGGTCCATGCAGTCCTGTTCAACGTAACCACGGGTGGTCACCGCCGGGGTACCCAGGCGCAGGCCCGAGGTCACGAACGGCGAACGCGGGTCGTTCGGCACCGAGTTTTTGTTGACGGTGATGTGGGCCTTGCCCAGCGCGGCTTCCGCGTCCTTGCCGGACACGTCCTTGCCGATCATGTCGACCAGCATCAGGTGGTTCTGGGTGCCGCCGGAGACGATCTTGTAGCCGCGCGCGATCAGCGTGTTGGCCATCGCCTGGGCGTTCTTCACCACCTGCTGCTGGTAGGCCTTGAAGCCCGGTTCCAGCGCTTCCTTGAAGGCCACGGCCTTGCCGGCGATGACGTGCATCAGCGGACCGCCCTGGATGCCCGGGAACACGATCGACTGCAGCTTCTTGACCAGGTCTTCGTCGGCGCCCTTGGCGACGATGATGCCGCCGCGTGGGCCGCGCAGGGTCTTGTGGGTGGTCGAGGTGACCACGTGCGCGTGTTCCAGCGGGCTCGGGTAGACGCCAGCGGCAACCAGGCCGGCAACGTGGGCCATGTCGACGAACAGGTAGGCACCGACCTTGTCGGCGATGGCGCGGAAGCGCGCCCAGTCGATCACCTGCGAATAGGCCGAGAAGCCGGCCACGACCATCTTCGGCTTGTGCTCCAGGGCCAGGCGCTCGACTTCGTCGTAATCGATCAGGCCCTGGTCGTTCACGCCGTACTGCACGGCGTTGAACAGCTTGCCCGAGGCGTTGACCTTGGCACCGTGGGTGAGGTGGCCGCCATGGGCCAGGCTCATGCCGAGGATGGTGTCACCCGGCTGCAGCAGGGCGAAGTACACCGCCTGGTTGGCCTGCGAGCCGCTGTGCGGCTGCACGTTGGCGTAGTCGGCGCCGAACAGCTGCTTGAGGCGGTCGATCGCCAGCTGCTCGGCGATGTCCACGTATTCGCAGCCACCGTAGTAGCGCTTGCCCGGGTAGCCTTCGGCGTACTTGTTGGTCAGCTGGCTGCCCTGCGCTTCCATCACCGCCGGGCTGGTGTAGTTCTCGCTGGCGATCAGCTCGACGTGGTCTTCCTGGCGCTGGGTTTCAGCGGCGATGGCCTTGGCCAGTTCGGGATCGTAGGATTCGATGCGGACGTCACGCGGGAACATCGGGTACTCCAGCAGGCAGGGAAAAGGGGGTACGGCTCAGCCCCCGATTGTAGCCCCGCACCGGCCTGCTGGGGCCGAAACGGACGGGGCCGGCATCCCCGAAGGAATCCGGCCCCGTATGGTTTCGATTGCGCTGCCCCGCCGTGCCAGTAGATCCACGCCTTGCGCGGATATGACCGCCGACTCAGCGGTTGCTGAGCACGTACTGGGCGATCACACCGGTGGCGATGGCAACCAGCAGCATGTTGCCGCGGTCATCGCGGATCCAGTGGTGCCCGTAGGGCGGGCGACGCAGGTGATAGCGCGGGTAGTCGTTCACCACATAGATCGGGCCGCGGTAGTAGTCGCGGTAGCGATGGCCGACCTTCCAGCCATAGCCCGGGCCATAGGCCGGGCGGTACACCACACGCGGCGGCGCCGGGCGGTAGTAGCGGTCATGGTCGCGGTGCCACTCGCGGCGATCCTGGCGGTAGTCGCGCCGGGCCTCGCGGCGGTCGCGCTCCCAGTCACGGCGGTCGTGGCGCCACTCACGGCGATCCTCGCGCCACTCGCGGCGGTCGTGGTCGCGGCGATGATCGTTGTCGGCGAATGCCGGGGCCACGGCGCCCAGCGCCAGCACAGAGGCCACGGCGCTGGCCATTACTCGATTGATGCGCATGTCAGACCTCTGCTTGGGTGGGTGGTGAGCCCATATTGCGCATACGATCTGAACCGTTTCCGGCTGGAAACGCTTCCCGCTGCAGGACTGTGACGCAGTATTCAGGCCACGGCCAGCCCGGCGCCCTTCCCCGGGCGCGGCCCGGAACCGGTTCCGGCTATAATTGGCGGTATTCCATTTCAGTCTGTGCCCGCTGCCGCAACGGGATCTTCCCGTGACGGACCGGGCGCAGGGCCGCGCCTACGGAGACCGCATGTCCTCGCAATACATCTACACCATGAACCGCGTGTCCAAGGTGGTCCCGCCCAAGCGGCAGATCATCAAGGACATCTCGCTGTCCTTCTTCCCGGGCGCGAAGATCGGCCTGCTGGGCCTGAACGGCGCCGGCAAGTCCACCGTGCTGAAGATCATGGCCGGCGTGGACACCGATTTCGAGGGCGAAGCCCGCCCGCAGCCGGGCATCAAGGTCGGCTACCTGGCGCAGGAACCGGAGCTGGACCCGACCAAGACCGTGCGTGAAGCGGTCGAGGAAGGCGTGGGCGAAGTGCTGCAGGCCCAGGCCGCGCTGGACGCGGTGTACCTGGCCTACGCCGAGGAAGGCGCCGACTTCGACGCGCTGGCCAAGGAACAGGAGCGCCTGGAGGCGATCCTCGCCGCCGGCGACGCGCACACGCTGGAAAACCAGCTGGACGTGGCCGCCGATGCGCTGCGCCTGCCGCCGTGGGATGCCGTGGTCGGCAAGCTGTCCGGTGGTGAAAAGCGCCGCGTGGCCCTGTGCCGCCTGCTGCTGCAGAAGCCGGACATGCTGCTGCTCGACGAACCGACCAACCACCTCGACGCCGAGTCGGTGGAATGGCTGGAACAGTTCCTGGCGCGCTACACCGGCACCGTGGTGGCGGTCACCCACGATCGCTACTTCCTGGACAACGCCGCCGAGTGGATCCTGGAACTGGACCGCGGCCGCGGCATTCCGTGGAAGGGCAACTACACCGACTGGCTGACCCAGAAGGATGAGCGCCTGAAGCAGGAAGACAACCAGGAAAAGGCCCGCCAGAAGGCGATCCAGAAGGAACTGGAGTGGTCGCGCCAGAACGCCAAGGGTGGCCGCACCAAGGGCAAGGCCCGTCTGGCCCGCCTGGAAGAACTGCAGTCGGTCGATTACCAGAAGCGCAACGAGACCAATGAAATCTTCATCCCGCCGGGCGAGCGCCTGGGCAATGCGGTGATGGAGTTCAAGAACGTCTCCAAGAAGTTCGGCGACCGCCTGCTGTTCGACAACCTGAGCTTCCTGGTGCCTGCCGGCGCCATCGTCGGCATCATCGGCCCGAACGGTGCCGGTAAGTCGACCCTGTTCAAGATGATCACCGGCCAGGAAAAGCCGGATACCGGCGAGATCGTGGTCGGCCCGACCGTGAAGCTGTCCTACGTGGACCAGAGCCGCGACGCACTGGAGGGCAACCACAACGTCTTCCAGGAAATCGCGGGCGGCCTGGACATCCTCAACATCAACGGCATCGAGATCCAGTCGCGCGCCTACATCGGCCGCTTCAACTTCAAGGGCCAGGACCAGCAGAAGATGGTCGGTTCGCTGTCCGGTGGTGAGCGTGGCCGCCTGCACATGGCCAAGACCCTGCTGCAGGGTGGCAACGTGCTGCTGCTCGACGAACCGTCCAACGATCTGGACATCGAAACCCTGCGTGCGCTGGAAGATGCGCTGCTGGAGTTCCCCGGCAACACCTTCGTCATCTCGCATGACCGCTGGTTCCTGGATCGCATCGCGACCCACATCCTGGCGTTCGAAGGCGACTCGCACGTGGAGTTCTTCCAGGGCAACTACCGCGAGTACGAAGAAGACAAGCGCCGCCGCATGGGCGACGACGCTGCGCCGAAGCGCCTGCGCTTCAAGGCGCTGAAATAAGGCAACCGGAAAGGCCGCGCTCGCGCGGCCTTTCTCCTTTCGGTAGGTCACCACCGTTGGTGGTGACGCTTCAAGGCGTACCGACCAACGGTCGGTACCCACGTTCTGCATTCGGGTAGGTCACGACCGTTGGTCGTGACACCTTATCGTCGCGAGAATCTCCATGTCCCTGTTCGAGCGCCTGTTCCAGCTGCAGCAGCACGGCACCACCGTGCGTACCGAGCTGCTGGCCGGTGTCACAACCTTCCTGACGATGTCCTACATCGTCTTCGTGAACCCCGAGATCCTCGGCACCACCGGCATGGACGCGGGCGCGGTGTTCGTGGCCACCTGCCTGGCTGCTGCACTGGGTTCGGCAGTGATGGCGCTGGCCGCCAACTTCCCGGTGGGCATGGCGCCGGGCATGGGCCTGAACGCGTTCTTCGCCTTCACCGTGGTCGGTGCCGCTGGCCTGCCATGGCAACAGGCACTGGGTGCGGTGTTCATCTCCGGCCTGGTGTTCCTGGTGCTGTCGCTGACTGGCGTGCGTGCGTGGCTGGTGTCCGGCATCCCCTCGTCGCTGCGCTCGGCCATCGTGGCTGGCATCGGCCTGTTCCTGGCGATCATCGCGCTGCAGAAGTCCGGCGTGATCGTCGGCAATGAAGACACGCTGGTGGCGCTGGGCCCGTTGAACACGGCGCCGCCGCTGCTGGCACTGGCCGGCTTCCTGCTGATCGCGGTGCTGGAAGCACGCCGCATCCGCGGTGCGATCCTGATCGGCATCCTGGCGGTGACCGGTGCGGGCTGGGCATTGGGCGATGTGCAGTACCAGGGCCTGGTCTCGTTGCCGCCGAGCCTGGCACCCACCTTCCTGCAGCTGGACCTGCCGGGCCTGCTGCACCATGACGGTGGCGCACCCATCGCCGTGCTGCTGCAGGTGGTGCTGGTGTTCGTGCTGGTGGAAGTGTTCGATGCCACCGGCACGCTGTACGGCGTGGTCGGTCGCGCCGGCCTGCTGAAGCTGCCGGGCGCGCAGAAGCGTTTCGGCCGCGCGCTGCTGGCCGACAGCACCGCGATCGTGGCCGGTTCGATGCTTGGCACCAGCAGCACCACGGCCTTTGCCGAAAGCGCCTCGGGCGTGCAGGTGGGCGGCCGTACCGGCCTGACTGCATTGGTGGTGTCGGCGCTGTTCCTGGCCGCGCTGCTGTTCTCGCCGCTTGCGGCGATGGTGCCCAGCTATGCCACCGCGCCGGCACTGCTGTTCGTGGCTGGCCTGATGCTGCGTGAGCTGGTGGAAGTGGACTGGAGCGACCTGACCGAATCGGTGCCGGCCGCACTCTGTGCGCTGGCGATGCCGTTCACCTACTCGATCGCCAACGGCCTGGCGTTCGGCTTCATTGCCTATGCCGCGCTGAAGGCCGGTACCGGGCGTTGGCGCGAAGTGCATCCGGCGGTGTGGCTGGTGGCGGTGCTGTTCACCCTGCGCTACGCGCTGGAATAAGCGGCCGGCACTACCAGAGCACGCTTCGGCCCGCGACCGTGACTACCGGACGCGGGGTTCACCCGCCACGCACGGCGCTCTGGGATGATGCGGGCATGGCTCGGCCCGACCTTCCCGCGGATCCGTCTTCGCCGTTGCGCCGTCGCTTGCTGCGCGCGGCAGTGCTGGCGCCATTGGCCGGTACGCTCGCCACCCTGCCCGGCTGCTCACTGCCGGTGCAGGTGGATGGCACCTTCCTGCAACCGTGGCGCAGCCACCTGCAGTGGGGCCTGGACGACTGGCAGCGTTCCTTGAAGCTTGCGCATACGCTGGGCTGCCGGCAGCTGGTGCTGCAGTGGACCGGCATCGTCGGTGGCAGCGACGGCGACTGGTCACTGCCCGACGGCAGCCTGCAGCAGCTGTTCACCGCCGCCGGCGAGAACGGCATCCGCATCCGCGTTGGCCTGCCCTTCCAGCAACGCTGGTGGCAGGCCATCGCCGCGGACGACGCCACACTGCAGGCCTTCCTGGCCGAGAGCCTGGCGCACGCACGCAGCTGGTTGGCACAGGCACCCTGGGCACAGCAGCCAGCCTTCGGAGGCTGGTACCTGCCCTACGAACTGGAGCAGTACCACTGGGCCGATCCGGCCCGCCAGCAATGGCTGGCGCAGTGGCTGCACGGGTTGGTGCAGGCCGCCAGCGCGCGCGGCGGTGACTGTGCGATCTCCTGTTACTTCAGCCGCCTGCAGACCGATGGCAACCTGGTCACGCTGTGGCAGGCGGTGCTGGCACAGGCCACGCTGCGGCCGATGGTGCAGGATGGCGTGGGGGTGGCCGGTGCCGGCAACGTGCAGCAGCTGCAACCGCTGCTCGATCATTTCCACGCACACGGCATCGGCTTCGATGCGATCGTTGAGCTGTTCCGCGAACTGCCCGACGGCCCTGCCGACGGCAGCGGATTCAAGGGCGAAACGGCCGATGCCGCTCGCATCCAGCGGCAGTTGGCATGGGCACGCGACAGCGGCGCACAGCACGTGCTGGTCTATGCGCTGGAGCCGTGGCTGACCCAGGACACGCCGCAGGCCGCAGCGCTGCGGCGACGCTGGGGCCTGCCTCAGTAGTAGAGGATGGCGGTGGCGAACAGGCCCTTGGCGCGCTGCGTATCACCGCCGCCGATGGCCAAGCGGTACTGCACGGTCAGGTCCAGGTAGGAACGCGGCGTGTTGTAGTGGTCCTCGCGGAACCAGTAGCGCACGCCCACGCCCGGCCCTGCGCCAAGTGACCAGCTGCGCTGCGTATCGTTGAGCGCGAACGACTGCGCCGGGAACGGCGGGTAACGGATGTCGCGCACGCGCGAGCGCTGGTCCAGCCAATCGGCACCGACCACGACATAGGGTGTGACCACCCAATGCGTCTGCCCTGCACCGAAACGGAAGCTGCGGCCGGCGCGCAGTTCACCGGCAGCGAACCACTGTTCGCGATGCAGGCGGCCATTGGTCTCGCCCAGGCGCCGCACCGGCGTGCCGTTGGCATCAAGCGCGTCGAGGGTGAAGGTGGCACCATTGTCGTCCCAGGTGTATCCCCCCTGCGCGTAGCCACTGACCATCCACCACTGGTTCACATCGGTGCGCAGATCGGTGCCGTGGTAGTAGCCATAGGTCAGGTAGGACATCCAGCCGCCGGAACCACTGGCCAGCCGGTAGCGCGCCAGCGTGCTGGCTTCCAGTGGCCGGTTCAGGGCCAGCTGCAGGCGGCACTGCACTGCGGCCGATTCGGGGTAGACCTCGCCCTGGCGGGTTGCACTGCCGAGGAACTGTCGGCGCTCGATGCCAGCACTCAGACCGGTCTGGCCAAACGCGTAGCGCATGCCGAAGGACGCGATGGTGGATGGCCAGCCGGTAGTGGAACGCGAGTGACTGAGGCGCTCGGCGCGTGCACGCGCATCCGGCGTTGATTCGCCGGTGCACGGGTCCACCGCGCGGATCGATTCGTAGGTCCCGCCCTCGTCGTACAGCGTGTTGAGCAGGCGTGCGTAGAGTTCCAGCGTGCCATGCTGGTCGTTGAAGGCCGGGGGCCGCCAGAACGCTTCCAGCGTGCTGAACACCGAATCGCCGGGCGTGCTGATCGCAGCGCCGCCCACATTGGTCGCCGCCTGGCGCGCACCGCGGAAACCCGCCGAGGTGATCACGCCCCACTCGCGCGAGTAATTGGCGATGGCATTGCGTACGTTGTAGCGCTGGTGCGCATCCAGTGGCAGCTCGCCGGCATCGGCGCGATCAATGGCGCTACGCAGCAGCGTCACCGCCTGCGGATGGTCACCGTTGGCTGCGCTGGCGTAGGCCTGGTCGAGCACTACGCTTTTCGGTGCCTTTCCGGTGGCCTCGGCGGCACGGAAGTCGGCCAGTGCGCGCGCCGGTTCGTGGGCCTTCTGGTTGAGGTAGCCGCGCTGCATCAGTGCGCCCGCGTCATCAGGACGCTGCGCCAGTGCCGTATCCAGGCGCTGCCGCGCTTCGTCCTGCTGGTCACGGTTGCCCGCCGCCAGCGTGGTGGTCAGCAGGCCTTGCAGGTTCGCGTCGTCCGGTGCGAGTTGCACGGCCTGCCGCGCTTCACCGATGGCATCGGCGTAATCCTGGCGCGCGTAGGCAGCGTAGGCACGCTGTGCGGCACCGCCATCCCCCTGCAGGTCGGCCGGCACCAGTTCGCAGACGTTGCCGCTGTCCCCGGACGGGCAGTGCTGGACCGGTGCCGGGTAGGCCTCGGCGCTGATGCGGGGAGGCTCGCGACTGGCACGGGTCGCCCGGCTGCGCTGCGCGATGCCCTGCTGCAGCAGCTGCCGTGTCCGTGCATCGCCTTCACCTGCCGGTAGCGCCGCCTGCAACGGTGCCAGCAGTGCAGCTGCGCGTACCCGATCACCTGCGGCCAGCGCCGCATCCACTGCCAGCAGTCGCACGTTGCGCTGCTGCGCGGTTGATCCCGGCGTGGCAAGCGCGGCATCGAAATCCTCATTGGCCCGCAGCGTACTGCCCTGGCGCTGGCGCAGGTAGCCACGCATCACCCGGGCATTGAGATCGTTGGCGTCCGCCTGCAATGCCTGATCAGCACTGTGCTCAGCGTCGGCCAGCTGATCGCCCTGCAGCTGCGCGGTGATCAGCAGCAACCGGTATGAAGCAACGTCGGGTGCCAGTTCCACGGCGGCGTGCGCCTGCTCAATGGCGGCGGCATCCTCACCTGCGGACAGCAATTGATAGGCCTGCTGTGCCTGCAGCAGCGCGCGTTGGCGGCCCAGTGTCACGCGCCGCGCGCGCAGCGCTTCGACATTCGGTGCGCCCAGCTGCAGCGCGGTGCCGACGGCGGCGTCGGCCTGTTCGGGCTGCTGCTGAGCCTCCAGCGCCGCCACCCACAGCAGGGCCCATGCGCCCTGTTTCGGCTGCTGCCGGAACGCCTGTTCGGCCTTGCTGGCGGCGATGCCCATCTGCCCGGCGTCGTAGGCCGCATAGGCTTCGGTTGCCAGCATGTAGGCCTGCCGGTTGTTGCGGTCGGCCACCGTTGCGGGTGCACGCGGCACCGCTGTGCTACGCGCTGCACCTGTGGTCGTCCTGGGCGCAGCGGCCGCCAGCGCCGGCAAGGCCGGATCCTTCATCCCCGCGTCCAGCGCACGGCGCGCCTGCTGCTGTGCTTCTTCGCCACGACCAAGCTTCTGCAGCGCATAGATCTGCAGCAGGCGCAGCCGCACCACGTCCGGGCGCAGCCGGATCGCTTCGCTGGACTGCCGGTAGGCCGTGGGGTAATCGCCACGTTCATAGGCAGCAAACGCCTGCTCGGCGATGCGGTAGGCCGCACCGGACAGCGGCAGTGCCGCATCGGCCTGCGCCAGCACCGGCGCGGCGGCCGTGGCCAGTGCCACGGCAATGACGGTGGACAGCAGCGTGGTCTTCATGCCGGCAAGGCTCCGGGCGGCGGCGACTGCAGCGTGGCCGCACGCCGGCGCTGCTCCTGCATGGCCTGGGCCACGGCCTCTTCGGTGGTGATGCCCTGCTTGACCAGGTAGTCGCCGATGCGGCCGTCGCGCTGCGGCATGTAGTCGTCCAGTGCGATCTCGAAGCGTGCGTGATCGATCAGGCGCATTTCCACGAGCAGGTCGCCCAGCAGGGGCACGTTGTCCAGGTGCCACTGCCGTTCGCCACCGATCAGGCGCAGGCCCGCGTTGATCTCGCTTTCGCGGGCAATGCTCTGTTCGATGTGCTCGCTGCGCGTTTCCTGCTTCAGCAATGCCACGGCGTCCTCGGGCAGCGGACTGGCCACGGCCAGCCGCAGGGTGCCTTCCTGGCGCGGCGGCAGCGGCAGCATGCGCCATTGCACGCAGGCATCGGCACTGACCGGGAACTGGCAGGCACGCAGGTAATCCACGTCGATCACCGCGCGTGGCAGGTCGCCCTGGAAGGCGATGGCCTCGGCCAGGGTCTCGTCATCCAGCCAGCCCTGGGTGAGCAGGATGCGGCCCAGCGGTTGCTGGCGGCCTGCCTGCTGCTGGTCCAGCGCCTGCTGCAGGCGTTCGGGTTCCACCGCCTGCCAGGTGGTCAACAGCTCGCCCAGCTGCTTGCGGGTCTGCACCAGCTGCGCCGCATCGGGGAAGTCGTGCATGGTCTTGTCCCAGACCATGCGCTTGCCGAACAGCAGGTAGGCCAGGAACACCTTCCAGGCTCGGGCGGTGGCCATGAAATTGATCATGTTGCCGACCACCATGCGCGGGATCGACATCAACGCATGCTCCCAGCCGTACAACCGGTTGACGAAATAGAAGCGCTGCACGACCCGGGTCGCCAGCGCTGCGGTGGTCAGCAGCGCGACATTCATCTGCCAGGTACCGGCCTGGAACACGCTGGGAAACTGCATCGTCCACAGCCCGGTCATCTTCAACAGCCAGAACAGCAGCAGCTGCAGGAAGATGATGTACGCAATGATGCTGACGAACGAGGTGATGATGCCCTTGCGGTCGCGTGCCAGCAGGTACTTGGTGGCCAGCGAGCCGCGCCAGCCCAGCGACTCCCAGCTCTGCAGGCCGATGCCCAGCACCCACCGCGCCTTCTGCCGGTACGAGGCACGGAAGTTGTCGGGGAAGTACTCGCGCACGCACAGCGCCATCTGCTGGGTACGCTCGCGCACCGGCCCCCAGCCGAACCATGACGGACGGCGCACGCGGAACTGCACCGGGAAGCGGGCGAAGATCGACTGCATGCCCATCGCCGCCAGCCGCGCACCGACGTCGTAATCCTCGGTGAGGCTGTCGGTATTGAAGGGCTGGTTGTCGGTCTGCGCGCTCAGCGCCAGCAGCGCGCGCCGCGAGAAGCAGGTACCGACGCCCGCGGAGGGCACCATGCCGGACACGCTCTCGCGTACCACCAGATCCTTGGCGTGCCACTCGGCGAACTCGTCCATGTAGACGCCGGCCACCAGTTCGTACCACTCGCGGTCCAGCGAGGTGACCGGCAACTGGATCATGTCCTTGCGTGGCAGCAGGTAGTTGTAGAAGCGCAGTTCCATCGGGTGCAGCACGTCCTCGCTGTCGTGCAGGATCACGCCGGCGAATTCAATGTCGTGGCGCTTCTCGTAATCGAAGATGGCCAGGATCAACCAGTTCAGGCAGTCGGCCTTGCTGGTCGGCCCGTCGTGCGGCACCTCCACGCGGCGCAGGCGCTTGTAGCGGCGGCGCATGCGCTCCACTTCATCGATGGTCTGCTGGTCGTTGGGATAGGTGCCGACGAACACGACGTACTCGCGGTAGTCGAGCACGTTGATCATGTTCTCCACCATCTGCGCGATGACGTCGTATTCCATCCACGCCGGCACCATGATCGCCAGCGGCTGTTGCGGCCGCTGCATCAGGTCTTCCTGGGTCAGCGGCCGGTACGCTTCGCGACGCTTGATGGTGAGCGCGCGCCAGCTCTCGCGCACCCAGTACCAGACATCGATGAACAGGTCATCGAGGCTGGAGATCAGGATCAGCACGGCCACCGCCGCCGCCGTGGTTTCCAGGGCGGCGTAATAGTTGGCCAGCTGGATGTTCCAGAACAGACCGTCCACGGTGAATCAGTGCCCTGTGTTGGCGGACTTGCGGCGGCGCACCTGGGTGACGCGGGCGGCCAGCAGCGCGAACACGATCACGCCGACCAGCAGCAGCAACCAGACCATGTGCCGTTCCCACTTCGATTGCGGATTGCCATCCTGGGCAACGCGGCTTCCGTAAGGATCCTGGCGATCGAACTCGCGCACGGCATCAGTGCCGTCGAGCACCGCAAGATCACCGCGCAGCAGCCGGAACGGTGCGCCGAACGACGGTGCCTGCGCGCCCAGGTCGCTGTACAGCACCCCGAGCTGGCCGCCGGAGGTGCCGACCTGCACCACTGCGGCGCGATCCAGGCCGCCGACATCCAGCAGCGGCTGCGGCTTCCCGCCGATCAGCAGGTGGCCGTCCTTCAGGCCGGCCACATCAACACCCGACGGCGCCACACCGAAGGCCAGCCACGGCGTACCCGGGCTGACCGCCGCACCGGCATCGACCACCTTCAGCACCGACGCCTCCGGCGAGGCGCCCACTGCACTGGCCACCGCGATGACCTTGCGCAGCGATGCCGGCGCATCCTGCAGCCACGTGGCGGGCACGAACACCTGGTTGCCGCGTGACAACTGGCTGCTGGCACCGACGAAATCACTGCCCAGCGCACGCTTGGCCAGGGTCAGGTGGCTGCTGGGCAGGATCGAGACCGGATAGGCGGTGGCCGGATCGTGGCAATAGGGGCGTGCCGGCTGGCGCAGGAAGCTGACGCGGATCTCGTTGCGCGCCGACAGCGCATAGGCCGGCACCTTGGCCACCAGCCGCTGCGGCTGGCCGTTGGCCGACAACACCTTGCCCCCCAGCAGGTAATCGTTGAAATGGATCGTGGCCACCGCGCCCTGCCCGGCCGCATTGGGGGCCGCCGAGACGTCGATCACCACCTCCTCGGGCAGGCGCCCGTCGGCCGACAGCGCACCGAGGTCGAAGGTGGCGCTGCGGTCCGCGCGGGTGACGACATCCATCGTGCCGGCGATGTTGCCGAGCCGGCTCAGCAGCACCTGGTCACCGTCCAGCTTCGGCGTGCCCGCCGCGCTGACCTGCAGGCTGCGGCCCAGCGCATAGCTGCGCCACTGTTCGGCGAACAACCCGGCGACCTTGCCCGCCGCCGCCGGGTCGACCACCAGCGTCGGACGGCCGGCAACGGCCACCACGCTGACCGAGGCGGTGGTCGCGGGCTTTTCCAGGCCACCCATGTCGGTACCGCGCCACGCGGCGAACGCCGTGCCCGCGTCGGCGCCAGCGGTGGCAACCTGTGCGGCCAGCGCATCCAGTGCCGCGCGCACGCCGGCCCGCAGCGCATCGCTGCCGATCATCACATCGGCGGCCAACGGCCCGCTGTCTCGCAGCGACAGCAGCGCACCGACTTCGGCCAGATCCTTGATCGCGTATGCCCGCTCTCCTGAAGCCAGCGCTGCATAGGCCGACACGCCCTGCAGGCTGGCCGGGATGCTGATGCCGGTCAGGTCGACGCTGTCACCGACCTTGGGCAGCGCCACCACCTGCACCTGCTTGCCACCGGCCTGCAACGCGGTACCGATGCGCCAGGCCGCATCGTAGGCGGGCGCCTGCAGTGCCTTGCCATCCACCAGCAGGCGCACCTGCGGGGGCAGCGCGCCCCACGCCTTGGCCACGGTATCCACGGCGCGGCCGTCGAAGCGGTAGCTGAAACGCGAGTCCGGCGACAGCCGCAGCACGTTGGCCGGCGCGCTCTGGTCGGCACATTGGTAGTCGGACACGATCGACCACCAGCCGACGCCGACCCGCACGAAGCCGTTCTGGCGGGGTTCGCCATCGATGGCCAGCAGCTGGCTGGCATCGCCCTGGGCATCGGTGATCGAACGCGCGGCGATTGGATCGCCATCGACCGACCACAGGCCGGACGTGCGCCCGGCGTGGCCACGCACATAGCGCCCGTCCAGCTGCAGCTGCGCATCGCGGGTAGCGACGCCGGCCGGCACCGGCAGGTAGACCTCGCGCTGGCTCTCCTGCCCGCTGAGCACCAGCGGTTGGCGGAAACCGAGTTCGCGCAGGGTCATCTGCCGGTTGACCGTGCTGTCGCCGCTCCATTCGGCGAACTGGCCGGCGACGCTGTCGGCGGCATGGGCACTGCCAACCACGCCCGACAGGACGAACGCGGCGGCGGATGCAAACAGGGAAGAGCGGCCGGTCTGGGTCATGGCGTCACTTCGCGTGGATGGGAGTGGGCGGCACCGCCGCTGCGGAGGCCAGGCGAGAAGTCGGGAAGGGGCGTGCCACGCAGGGCGGCGACGATGCGCGCGCTGGCACGGCCATCGCCGTAGGGGCTGGCGTCGGGATCGAAGTGGGTCCGGTGCGGTGGTTGTGCCAGTGCCGCGTTGACCGCCGCGACAATGCGCGAGGGCGTGGTGCCGACCAGCGTCACCACACCGGCCTCGACCGCCTCCGGGCGTTCGGTGACGTCGCGCATGACCAGCACGGGCTTGGCCAGCGCCGGCGCTTCTTCCTGCACGCCACCGGAGTCGGTGAGGATGACGTCGGCGCGCTGCATCAGGCGCACGAAGCGCAGGTAGTCCTGCGGCGGCACCAGGTGCACGTTGTCGAGATGGCCGAGGTGGGCGTTGACCGGGCCCTGCACGTTCGGGTTGAGATGCACCGGGTACAGCACCTGCAGGTCCGGCCGCCGGGCCAGCTCGGCCAGCGCGCGGCAGATGTCCTCGAAGCCCTGGCCGAAGCTCTCGCGACGGTGGCCAGTGACCAGCAGCAGGCGACGATCAGGATCAAGCATGTGGAAGGGTTCGTCAGCCCGCGCACGCAACGCCGGGTCGGCATCCAGGCGCTCCACGGTCTGCTGCAGGGCATCGATGACGGTGTTGCCGGTGACCAGGATCTGCCCGCCGAGGTGTTCACCGGCCAGGTTGGCGCGCGAGCTGGGCGTGGGCGCGTACAGCTGGTGGCCGACCACATCGATCACCCGCCGGTTCATTTCCTCCGGCCACGGCCGGTTGATGTCACCGGTGCGCAGTCCGGCCTCGACATGGCCGATCGGAATGCGGTGGTGGAACGCGGCCAGCGCGGCGGTCATCGCCGTGGTGGTATCGCCGTGCACCAGCACCCGATCCGGACGGACCTGCGTGTACAGCGCGTCAAGCCGCTCGAACAGCTTCGCGCACAAGCCATTGAGGGTCTGGTTGGGCACCATGACATCGAGGTCATGGTCGGCGGTGATCTCGAACAGCGACATCACCTGGTCCAGCATTGCCCGGTGCTGGCCGGTGATGCAGACCACCGATTCGATATCCGCAGCCTCGCCCAGGGCACGCACCAGCGGCCCCATCTTGATCGCTTCCGGTCGCGTGCCGAACACCGACAGGACCTTCACCGCAGCGCTCCGGACGGACGGCGCGAGGAAATGCCAGGAGCTGTAGCCACGTCTGGATCCTTTCGGCGTTCCCGTCCAACACCCGCAGGCAGGAGACGGTCACCTCATGAGGAAACTCCAAAATCGCGACGTACATCACATTCGAATGATGGTACGCGCGTCGTGGCATTGATCTTCATCGTTGGAAGATCAAGACGCAGTCAACGCCGCCCGTGGAACGGGCGACGTTGCAGTGAAACGCAGCAGTGGCCGCAGCCTGGGTTGCCTTACTCGTACTGGATGGTGAAGGTGGCCTGGCCGTTCGCGACACCCGCACCCACCGTGCCGGCCTGGGTCTGCACATAGCGCGCGCGCAGCGGCAAGGTCATCGTGCTGGTGCCGGGGGTGGTGGTACCGATGTTGACGGTCTGGCCGAAGCGCACTTCGCGCTCGGTGCTGCCATCACGCTGGACCATCTGGATGCCGATGCGGGTGGCGCTGTTCGTCGCCGCGCTCAGCTTCAGCACGCCCGGCATGTTCGAGCTGTCCTGGTCGGCATCCAGGCGGATGCCGATCTTGCTCTGGTAGGCCGCAACATTGCTGCCCTGGCAGTTCAGGCGGATCTCGAAGTCACGATTGACCGCCTTGGAACCGACACCGGTGAAGCTGGTGTTGGGCACACTGCCGAAGTCGACGGCAATGTTCCGGCTGCCGGCCTGCACTTCGCAGGTCGGGCTGACCACGGTGGTGCCCGAGCCCTTGAAGGTCGAGGTCAGCACCGGACGACTGGCGCCATCACCGTCGAAGTAATAGGTGGTGAAGCGACCGTTCGGCGCGATCACGCCCGAGCCGGTCTGCGCGGCGGTCTTGATCAGCTGGATGCGGAAGGTGCCGCCGATCAGCGAGATGGTGGCGTTGCCGGCAAAGTTGATGGAGTGCGGATAGTAGGTCTGGATGGCGCCGGAATCGCGGAACAGGCGGATGCCCACGCCCGCAACGTCGGTTTCATACACATTGGAGAACCCGGCGACCGGCCGCCGCTGCGCTGCGTTGACGTACTCGCCGATGGAACGGCCACCGGACCAGTCGCAGCGCGCGACGCTGTTCTGCTGGGTGATCGATTCGCTGATTTCCTTGATCACGCCACCGACCGGCGTGCTGGGCAGGATCACGATCTGGCCCATGTCCATGGTCACGTCCTGCGCGGTGAACCAGCTGGACTGGATGCGGCACGACGCACTGGCCTGTTGCGCCAGCAACACACCACCGAGCACGGCCACGGCAGCCAGCGCCTTGCGGCCTCGGGAAGAAATCATCGGCATGCTGCCTCCAGCGGGATGAAGCCGGTCTTGGACGCATCGGCGCCCGCCGGAACCTGGTAATCGACGGTGCAGCGCTGGTCGGCGCCTGCGCCCCATTCCACCAGCAGGCGGCCCTGGTTCTTTTCACTGCGCACGTACAGGCGGCCGCCCTGGCTGACCATGCCCACCGGCTGGCCCTGCTCGTCCTTGACCTGCGCACCGAACGGCATGGTGCGGCCATCGGTGTTGCGCACCTGGATCAGCAGCGCGTTGCCCTTGCGGGTATCGAAGCGCAGGTAGCTGATGGCACCGGCGAACGGCGCGATCGACTGGCTGGTGCTTTCCAGCTCGACGTCGTGGGCCATGCCCTGCGGGTCGAGGGTGACGGTGTTGAGGCGGTACGGCGACACGTACGGCACCACGGCGTAGCCGCGGCCATCGACGCGCAGGCCCGGGGCGTTGCTGACGATCGCATCGCGCGCGCCCGGTGCTTCCACCAGCACCATGGTGTCGCCACGCTGCGGGGTGAAGGTGAAACCACCCGGATGCACGACCACGCTGCCATTGGCACCCACCGAAGCCTGACGGAAGTCACGCGAGTGGCTGTAGCTGGCGTTCAATGCGGAATAGCGGCTGCGGTATTCGACGTTGCCGATCGCGGTGGTGCTGCCCTCGCGGGAATCGGACAGGGCCGCGCCATAGCTGAAGTTGTTGTCGACACCGGCTGAACCGGTGATGCCAACGCGGCTGTTGTCGTAGCCCCCGCGGTCGCGCACGCCGAGATCAGCACTGAACGACACCGGGTGGGTACCACGGCCCAGCGGCACGCTCATCGACAGCAGGTACTGGGTATCCGAGCGACCGAGTACGCCCTCTTCGGTGCGCAGCGCCGAGAAGCCGTAGTTCACCGAACGCCAGGCGTTGTTGTAGCCGACCTGGTACTGCTTGGAGGTGCCGGAACGGTCGTAGAAGTCGCGCACCGAGCCGGTCACGTACAACGCGCCGCCACGACGGCCCAACGGCTGGTTCAGGGTCACCTGGAACTGGCTGCGCTGGCGACCACGGGTGGTCGGATCGATGCCACGCTTGTCCGAATCACGGCCGTACAGCGCATCCTGCAGGCTGTAGAAGCCTTCGGTCGAATAGCGGTAGGCGGCCAGGGTCAGGTTGGTCCCGGTCTCGCCGATCATGTTGCTGTAGCTCAAGCGCACGCTGGCACCGGTGTGGTTGCCGTAGTGGTCGAACGTCGTACGTGCGTGGGTGACGTCGGCGGCGAACGCGCCAACCGGCGTGGACAGGCCAACGCCGTACAGCAGCGACAGGTAGCCGTCGCTCAGTGCACTGCCGCCGTACAGCGTCAGCTGGTTGCCGATACCGCGCTGGTAGGTGCCCTGCACCAGCCACGGCTCATCGGCCAGCAGCTTGTTGCGCACCTGGCCGGCGGTCAGCGAGTAGCGCGACACGCCTTCGCGCAGCATCTGCGGCACCGAACCGAACGGCACCTTGAATTCGCGGCGGCGGCCATCGGCCTCGATCACGCTCACTTCCAGATCGCCGCCGTAGCCGGTCGGGTACAGGTCGTCGATGACGAAGCTGCCCGGCGACACGGTGGAGGAGTAGATCAGCTGCTCGTTCTGGCGCACTTCGATGCGTGCATTGGTCTCGGCGATGCCGCGCACGACCGGCGCGTAGCCGCGCAGCGAATCGGGCAGCATGCGGTCGTCGCTGGCCAGGCTGGCACCGCGGTAACCGATCGAGTCGAACAGTTCACCGGTGGTGTAGGCCTCACCGATGGTGAGCATGCCGCGCACCTGCGGAATGCCGCGCTGTGCATAGGTGGCGATGCTCTGCCAATGGCGGCCGTCGCCCTCGGACCAGGTCAGGTTCGAATCGTGGCGGAACTGCCAGCCACCCAGGTTCATGCCGGCGTTGAGGCCGAGGTAGGCACTGCGGTTGCGCTGGCCACCTTCGACACGGCTGTCGCTGTCGATGGCATTGAAGCTGTAGCCGACGAAGCCGGCATTGATGCCGCGGTCCCACAGCGCCGGGTTGACGTAACCGCGTGCCTCACGGCGCAGGAACACCTGCGGGATGCTCAGGTCGTAGCGCAGGTTGCCGCTGTCATAGACACCATAGGCATTGGCCATGCGCTGCTGGACCGGCACGCAGCTGGTCTTGTCGGTCGGCACGGACGGATCCTGCTGCAGCAGCACGGCTTCGCTGTCCACGCCCATTTCTTCCAGCATCGGCAGCGGCAGGCAGGCGTCGACACGGCCCTGCGCATCGGCCTTGAACTGCAGATCGCGACGGCCCTGCCAGGCACCGTTGACGTAGACGTCGACCCGATAGTTGCCGGCCACCATCGGGTTGCCGTTGCTGAAGGCCGCCAGGTCGACCTGCTTGGCCTGGCCAGACAGGAAGCTGGAATTGAACTGGGCCGACTCCGGTGCACGCGCATTGGCCGCACCACTCTGCGCCATCAGCGCCTGTTCGCCGAGATTGGCCGGGGCAGCCAGCGCCCATCCTGGGCAGGCCACGCCAGCAACCAGCAGGCAAAGCGCCTGATGGATCGACAATGTCAATCTGTTTCCGATCACACTGACATTCCTTCAATTCGCCGCACAGCGGCGGTGGCGGGATGCGCAGGCCAGGGGCCAGCGCGGCGCGTTCAGCCCCCGGTGCTGCCGAGGCGGATGGTGTGTTCCACCCGGCCGCCGTAGTCGTTGATGGTGATGAAGCGGACCTGGTCGGTGCCCGCCGGTGCGGCGAACTCCAGGCTCTGCTTCGGCGCGACCATCGCGCCCTTGTCCTCGACGGCCTTTTCACTGCTGCCGGTCACGGCATGTACTTCGGCCAGAGTGACGTGGAAGGGGCTCGGGTTTTCCACCCGCAGGCGGTCGCCGGTGCGGGTCCAGCGCAGCGCTGCCGGCGCGTCGTTGGCGACGCCCTTCAGGCCCTGCGGCCGGTAGAAAAGCTTCAGGCGCGAACGAAACGCGACCTGCAGGTAATTCTGTTCGCCGCTGTCGGCGTTGTCCGGGGACGGCGGAACATCCAGCACGTTGAGCCAGAACACCGACTCACGGTCGGTCGGCAGCTGCGCGCCGGAGAAGATCAGGCGAAGCGCCTGGCTGCGGCCCGGTTCGACGCGCGCGATCGGCGGCGTCAGCACGAACGGGGCATCGCTGGTATCGGCGGTCTGGTTGGCGTCGCCGCTGTCGATCCAGGCCTGCACCAGCGCCGGCGAATCGCCCACGTTGTCGACCTGCACGGTGACTTCGCGCGCCTGCGCCGGATAGATCACTCGCGTGCCATTGACCACCACGCCGGCCAGAGCGTTCTGGCAGAAGGGCAGCGTGAACGCTGCCAGCAGCAGCGCCCGGGGAAAGATTGCTTTCATCGGAAGTACTACGCTCGAGGTATGTGGCCTGGGGCCGCGATGCACTGGCCGGCGCGTACGCCGGCCAGTGCGGGTACGACTACGATCAGTTGTAGATGATCGTGTACTTGACGCTGCTGGTGACGTCGCCCGGGGTGGCGGCGGCAGTGGCGTAGTACTCAGCGTAGTAGTTCAGGTTGGCGGTGCCGTCGCCGGCCACGGTCACCCACTGCGAGTTGTCCTGGGCCAGACCGGTGCCAGCCGCCTTGATCGGCAGGAACGTGTTGTTCGAGCCCAGCAGCTGCAGCTGCACGTTGGTGGCAGCGTTGGCCGAAGCCTGGTTGACCAGGCGGCCGCTGTTGAAGTCAACGGTGGAACCCGGCTCGAAGTAGGTGGCGACGTTGCCGGCGCTGCACTTGCTCAGGTTGATGGCGAACGGGGTACGGCCCGCAACGGCACCGGCGGTGGCCAGGGTGTTCTTGGACACGGTCGGCAGGTTGACGGCGAAGTCCTTGCCGCCCGGGGTCGAGATGGTGCAGGTCTTGTCGGTCACCTTGCCGTTGAAGGTGATGGTGCCGTCGGCGGCGTTGGCGGCCAGCGGAGCGGCGGCCAGCATCAGAGCGGCGATGATATTGATCTTGTGCATTCGCTTTTACCTAACCCTACTGAAGAGATGAGAAGTAGAGGAGGAAGCAAGGAGCACTGCCGGGCTATCAAGACCCATCCTTGCGTCTCACCTGTGGCCGGACTCGGACATACCTTCCCCTGAATCCGTGACGCAAGTATATGCACAACTGTGATGAAAGTCTCATTATTTTTCTGAACGCCAATTCATTGACGCTCTAAATGTGACGTGATAGGCGAAATCGAGATTCAGGGAGCGTGGGGAACGTGACGGTGGCCGGATCAGGTCACAAACGACCCCGCATGACGCTCCTGGTGACGCGTTCGGCATGCGCGGAAACAGGCCTTTTTCAGGTGGAAATCGCCTTATTTGATGCGCATCACTCTTTCTTGGTGATGGCCCTAGCAGATTCGGATTTGTCCTATTAAAGACGGATCGAACCTGTCGCTAACTAGGACACACCGAACCAGAGAACGTGTCATGAGGAACTCCATTCTGCTGTGCGTGGCCCTGATGTCCGTCAGCGCACTGGCCCAGGCCAGCAGCGGCAGCATCCGTTTCAGCGGCCGCATCGCCGAGCCGGGCTGCACGACGGCCCTGTCCCAGGGTGAGCTGAGCCTGGCCGCCTGCCCGCCTTCGGCCAAGGGCTCGACGGTGGCCGTGACGGCCCTTGCCGATGGCCAGGCCGCGACGCTGCGCGACGGCAAGCGCCAGGGCCAGAAGCTGTCGGTGTCGGCCAGCGCGATGCGCGCCGGCGATATCGCCTTCTCCGAGCGTTACAGCGTGCAGGCTTCGAAGCAGCAGCCGCTGCAGGGCGCCTACCTGGTGGTGGTCGACTACCTGTAAGCCGGCGTGCCGCAAGCCGACGCGTTTACGCCGGCGGCAGCTCGAAGACCTGGCGCAGATAGGCCAGGTAGCCCGGGTCGTCGCACATGCTCTTGCCCGGCGAATCGCTGAGCTTGGCCACCGGCTGGCCGTTGCAGCGGACCATCTTGATCACGATGTTGAGCGGCGTTGGCCCCAGATCATTGGTCAGGTGGGTGCCGACGCCGAAGGCGACCTGGCAGCGACCACGGAAGTAGTCGTACAGGCGCATCACCTTGGCGATGTCGAGCCCATCGCTGAACACCAGCACCTTGCTGCGTGCATCCACCCGGCGCTGCTGGAAGTGCGCCAGCATGCGGTCGCCCCAGTCGAACGGATCGCCCGAGTCGTGGCGGACACCGTCGAACAGCTTGCAGAAGTACATATCGAAGTCGCGCAGGAACGCGTCCAGGCCGACCACGTCGGACAGCGCGATGCCCAGATCGCCGCGATACTCGCGTGCCCACGATTCCAGTGCCGCCACCTGCGAATCGCGCAGGCGCGGGCCCAGCGCCTGGAAGGCCTGCAGATACTCATGGGCCATGGTGCCGTGCGGGGTCATGCCGTACAGGCGGGCGAAGTGCACGTTGCTGGTGCCGACCAGCTGCGGGCCGAGCGCGTCGCGCAGCAGCGGCAGCAGACGGGCGTGCCAGTCACGCGAGTAGCGGCGGCGGCTGCCGTAGTCGGCAATGCGGCACTGCTCGAACCCCGGGGTATCGCGCAGCAGCGCGGCCTTGGCCTGCAGGCGGCGCTCACCCTCGGCGAAGTCGGCAGTAGTGGTGTTGCGGAACCAGACTTCGTTGATGATCGCCAGCAGCGGCACTTCGAACAGAATGGTGTGCAGCCACGGACCGGTGATGTCCAGTTCGATCTCGCCGGGCACGGTCTTCGACGCGCGCAGCTGGATGTACTTGCGGTCGAGGTGGAACAAGCCGAGGAAATCGGCGAAGTCGGGCTTCACGAACCGCAGGCCACGCATGTAGTCCAGCTCCGCGTCGCTGAAACGCAGGCTGCACAGGTGGTCGATTTCTTCGTCGATCTGGTCGATGTAGTGGGCCAGGTCGATGCCGGGCGTGCGGCACTTGAACCGGTACTGCACCTGGGCACCGGGGTGCTGGTGGAGCACCGCCTGCATCATGGTGAACTTGTACAGGTCGGTGTCGAGCAGGGACTGGATGATAGGCATGGGGCGGATTATGCGCCCGGCGGAGTGAACCGTGGGCGCGCCTGCCTTCCGTAGAGCCGGGCCCACGCCCGGCGGATTGTTGCCTGAGCCGAGCGTGGGCTCGGCTCTACAACGACCTGCGCAGCAGACGCGGCACCAGCATCAGGGCGTGCGCCCAGATCGCGCCCCACACCGCCACCCGTACCGGCAGCGAACGCTGCCTGGCCTCGAACTTCTGGAAATAGCGCCACAGGCCCTTGTGCTTGTGCCATTCGACGAAGAGCGGCCGCGAGCGGCTGGAGACGCCACGAACGTGGGTGACCTGCAGGTCATTGGCGATCGCCACCACCGCCCCCGCTTCGCGCGCGCGCCGGCACAGGTCCAGGTCTTCAGCGTGCAGACGATAGCCGGCGTCCCAGCCTCCGATGCAGTCGAACAATGCACGCGGCATCATCAGCAGCGCGCCAGACAACGCCGGCACCCGCTGCAGCGCCTGCTGCGGGTCACGCGGCACCGCCAGCTTCGAGCCCTTGCCCGGCGAGCGCAGCATCATCAGGAAGTCCGGGTCGCGGCGGCGCACGGCCTCGTCGGCAAGGCCCTGCTCGTCGACCTGTTCGACGCCGAGCAGGCAATCGCCCAGCGCTTCCGCGCGGCTGCGCAGTGCGGCCAGTGTTTCCGGTTCAACCATCAGGTCCGGGTTGATGAAGGCCAGCCATGGGCTGTGCGAATCGGCCACGCCCTGGTTGTTGGCGGCGGCAAAGCCGGGATTGTCCGGATTGCCGACGAAACGCACGCGCGGGTCGTGGCTGGCATGGCGCTGCACGATATCCAGCGTGCCATCCATCGAGCCATTGTCGATCACCCGGATCTCGGCCACGTCCTGCGCCTGGCGCAGGCGCGAGAGACAGGCATCGATGGTGCTGCCGCTCTGGTAGGTGACGACAATGGCGGCAATGGCAACATTCAAGCAGGAGGCTCCGGCGCGGAAGACGGGACGAACAGGTCCCCCTGTTCCTTCGGCATTATCGCCTGCCGCATGCGCTGCTGCAGATCGGCGCGCAGCCCGTGCAGTGGATCGTGCATCAGGAAGTCAGCCAGCCGTGGCACCCAGCCCGGCCAGCGCGCGGCCAGAGCCTCGAGATCGCCATCGCGGCTGACCGCCTCCCCTGCCCGGCTGATGAAAGCGGTCTCGCACAACACGTTGCGCCATCCCAGGCCGGCCATGCGCAGGCTCAGGTCCACCAGCGCCGCGTTCCAGCCGGCATAGCTGTCCACGTCCAGGCCCCCGGCACGCCGGCGCGCGTTGCCCCGCACCAGCACCGCGTGGGTGACCGCCGACGGCAGCTCCGGGTGCAGCGTTGGCAGGCCGGCACAGGTCTGCGCCAGCAGCACGGCATCGTCGGGTTCCGGATTGATCTCGCCCAGCCGGGGCCACGCAGCGGTTTCGCCGGCATTGCACCATGGGGTTGCGGTCGCGATGGCGGCATCGCGGGCGAAGGCGTCCTGCAGCTGCTGCAGCCAGCCCGGTGCGGGCACGCTGTCCGGTGCCAGCACCGCCACGTCCATGCCATCGCAGGCGCGCAGCATCTCGTCCAGGTGGGCGACTTCACCCAGCGGCCGTGCACGCCGGGTGTACTCGGCCTGCAGTGGCGTGTGCGCCAACCAGTGTCCCACCACCGCCTGCGCACGCGGCCCGGTCTGCGCATCGTCGGCCAGCCAGACCGCGGTCCCCGGCGCGGTGCCCGCATCCAGTGCGGCCAGGCAGCGGTCGAGCGCGGCATCGTCCACGCACAGCGGCAACAACACGATCGCCCCCATCCCGCCTCCGTGGTTGTCGGTAGCCACAGCCTAGCACTGGGAGGGTATCGGCCGGGTTGCACCCGGCACCCGCTTCAGGCCAGGGCAACAGCAACAGCCGAAGCAAAAGCTGGGTTCCTGGGGTTGGCGGGGTGGGTCCGGTTGCGGGGGACGCTGCAAGTACGTCCATGTAAGCTCGGTCGCCGCATCCATGCGGCTCACGCCCCCGCAACCGGACCCACCCCACCTTCGACAGTTTTCCGCGACCTGCCTGCTCTTCTGTAGAGCCGAGCCATGCTCGGCTCAGATCTCACAGATATCGAAATATTCGATTTCGATGGAGAGTCATCCACGCATGGCGTGGATCGTGTCGACCAAGGTCGACACCTACCAACAGCAGCAGGAAACTGTCGAAGGCGGGGCACTGTGGGTTTGCGGGGTGTGAGCCGCATGGATGCGGCGACCAAGCCTACATGGACGTATTTACGGCGTCCCCGCAAACCCACAGTGCCCCGCCACCCCTCAGTAAACCCGCTGTTGCCGTTGCTCTGGCTCTGGCTCCGGCTCTAGCCTCTGCGGGTGCCGGGCGCAGCCCGGCCGTAACCCCTTACTTCTTTGCGCGCGGCTGGTTCAGCGGCTCCATCGCTCGGAAGCGCTGGCTGTACTCGTCGGTCAGATTGCGCGCTTCCTGGCTGTTGCGCACGATGCTCGGGGTCAGCAGCACGATCACTTCGGAACGGCGGCTGGTGCGGCTCTTCTGCCCGAACAGCGCGCCCACCACCGGAATCCGGCTCAGGCCGGGAATGCCGCTGCTGCCATCGGTGCCCGAATCGGTGATCAGGCCGGCCAGCATGATGGTGTCGCCGCTCTGCACCGCCGCTTCGGTCGACAGCTTCTTGGTGGAAATCCTCGGGTTGCAGTTGCGCTCGGTCGGATTGCAGTTGTCAGGTACGTTCGAAGCGCTGCTCACTTCCTGCACGATGTCGAGGAACACCGTGCCATCGCGGGTCACGCGCGGGCGCACCTTCAGGATCACGCCGGTGTCGATGTACTGCACCGAACTGTAGGTGCCGGTGCCCAGGCCGGTGTTCACCGTGGTGGTGTTGATCGGCACCTTGTCGCCCACGTTGAGCGTGGCCTCGGCGTTGTTGCGCACGAACACCGAGGGAGTCTGCAGCAGGCGTACATCGGTGACCTTGTCCAGCGCGCTCACCACCGCCGCACCATTGTGGCCGGTGAACGCCCAGCCCAGGCCTTCGCCACCGGTCGCGGCACCGGCGAAGCTGCTCCAGGAGCCACCCGCTGCTGCCGGCAGGGTCACGCCGCCCAAGGCTCCCGTCAGTGCACGCCCGGCCACGGCATTGTCGAAGAACCAGTTCACGCCGTACTTCAGGTCACCGTCCAGCGAGACTTCGGCCACCTGCGCTTCGATGTGCACCTGCAGCGGCATCACGTCCAGCTTCTCGATCACCTCGCGGATCGAGCGCCAGGCCTGCGGGGTCGAGCGCACCAGCAGGGTATTGGTTTCCTCCACCGCCGACACGCCCACGCGATCGCCCTCCACTTCCAGGCTGACGCTGACGTTGCCGGACTGGCGCTGCGGCAGGTTCATGCTGCCGTTGCCGGCACCACTGGAACCGCTGCCCGGGGTCGAGCCGAAACTGCTGCTGTTGTTGCTGTCCATGCCACGGTCGCCGTCGCTGCCCAGCTGCGACGGCATCGCACCCGGGGCCAGCGAGGCCGGGCTGGAACCGCCACGGTTGCCGCTGCTGGCGAAGGCTTCACTGAGCCGTTCGGCCAGGTCACGCGCCTTGATGTAGCGCAGCTCGTAGGAGAACAGGCGGGCACTGCCACCGGCCGTATCAATGCGGTCCAGCCACTGCTGGATCTGGTCCAGGTAGCGCACCTGCGGGGTGATCACCAGCACCGCGTTGGCGTTTTCCAGGGGCAGGAAGCGGAACATGCCGGCGCTGGGCGTCTTGCTCTCCTCGCCGAACACTTTCTCCAGGTCGGCAGCCACCTGTTCGGCCTTGCCCGACTGGATCGGGAACACGCCCACCGACATGCCCGACAGCCAGTCGACGTCGAAGATCTCGACGGTGCGCATGTAGTTTTCCAGCTCGGCGCGGGTACCGCCCAGGGTGATCACGTTGCGGCCGCTGTCGACGTTGACGATGGCATTGGGCCGCGCATACGGCTCCAGTACCTTCTTCATTTCGGTGGCGGAGATGAACTGCAGCGGGATGACCCGTACCTCGAAGCCTCGCGCACTGGCAGCGGGCGCCGTGCTCGGCGCGACCGTACCGGCCAGCGCCTGGTCGGCGGCGACGATGTTGTAGCGGCCACCACTGTAGACCATGCGTGCGTTGTTCCAGCCCAGCACCATCTCCAGCAGGTTCAACGCCTGCGCCGGCGACACCGGCTTGGGCGTGGCCAGGGTGACCGTGCCCTGCACCCCCGGTGCGATCACGTAGTTCTGGCCCAGCATGTCACCGAGGATGGCCTTGACCACCGCATGCACCGATTCGCCTTCGAAATTGAAGGTTGCTTCACCGGTGCTGGCGCCATGCAGTGCCGGTGCCGGTGCGCGTGCTGCTTCGCGGTTGATCATGGTGCCGGTGCCACGGCGGATCACCGCCTGCGGAGCGCCCTGGGCGTCACGGGCAGCATCCGCGGCGACATCGGCCGCCTGGCCGGCCTCGGCAGTGGGCGACAGATTGCCCTTGCGCTGCACATGCGGCGCGGACACGGTGCTGCAGCCGACCAGCAGCGCGAGGGCAAAGGACCAGGGAAGGAAACGCAGGCTCATGCATTCACTCTATCGGTTGGTGCCATCGCCCGGGGGCGGCGACGGTTGTTGCTGCTGTTGTTGTTGCTGCAGCTGGCGGCGACGGGCCTGGATGCGTTCGCGGATGGCCTGCATCTGCGCTTCGCTGGGGCCGTTGTTGGTGGCAGGCGGTGTGGCGGCCGCCGCAGCCGAGGGCGCTGGCGTACTGGCAGCAGGCGACGGCGATGGGGTTGCCGCAGCCGGCGGCGGTGCAGGCGGAGCGCCTGCCGGGGGCGGCACAACGATCGCACCTGCCGGCGGCGCACCGTTGGCGCCGCGCAGCACGGTCGGCGGCTCACCGCCCTGGCCGTTGAAGACCGCCAGTTCCAGCACCTGGTTGCCACCGGGGCCGATCACGGTGGCCTGGCGCGGCTGCAATGCCACCAGCTGCCAGCCGTCGACGGCTTCACCGTTGAGGCGCAGGCGCAACGAACGGTTCTGTTCGGTGGTGAAGGTGGCCATGCCGAAGTCGCCGGTCAACAGCACGCCGGTCAGGCGCAGCGCGGCGCTGGCGGCAGGCTCGCTGCCACCGAGCAGGTAGGGCTTCGGCCTGCGGTCCTCGGCGAACAGCGGTCGCTCGCCGATGGCGCTGTAGCTGTCGGCGCTGGCCATGCGTTCTGCGGCCAACGGCGGCAGCACCGGCAACGAAGGCACCGCATCGGCATCGCCATCCGCACCTGGCAGCTGGCTGCCCAGGCCGAAGCCGGTGGCCAGCCAGACCGCTGCCGCCCAGCCGGCCAGTGCCAGCAGGAAACCGGTGCGCAGGCTGATCTGCTCAAGCTTCATCGGCCACCTCCTGCCCCTCTTCCGGCGCAGCCGGTGAGGGTGCCGGTGCAGGTGCAGCCGAAGGCGGTTGCGGCGCCGCGCCCGGCTCGGCTGCAGGTGCCGGCGCAGCGCCATCGGCAGCGGCACCGGGCAGCAGGTAACCGGCCAGTTCGAACGACACGTCCAGGCCGAGCCCGGATTCATTCGGCGACTGCTGGAAGCGCTGCGCGATCAGGTTGAGGTTGTCGACGAACAGGCGCGGGCTGCCGGTTTCCAGGCTGTGCAGCACCGTGGCCAGTTCGGCCACACCGCAACGCAGGCGCACCTGCATGGCAACGCGTACGAACTCGGCGTCACGACGGTTGTCGGTCAGTGGCGTGCGGTTGCTGATGGTGCAGCTGCGGTTGCCCGGGCTGGCCATCGCCACCGCATCCTGCAGCTTCGCGCCGAGCGCAGCGGCTGCAGCTTCGGCGGTGGCTTCACGCAGGAAGCCCGGCCGCTGCTGCAGTGCCTCGCGGGTGGCGCGCAGGCGTTGTTCGATCTGCGGCTGCTGCTGCAGCTGCGCCTGCACGCGCTGTTCGCGCTCGCGCAGGGCGGCCACGTCGGCATCGATTTCGCGCAGCGGCTGGGTGAACCAGGGGTGCACCAGCAGCAGGTAGGCCAGGCCCAGCACTGCGAGCAGCAGCGCCAGTGCCAGCCAGCGGTCACGGCGTGCGCTTGGCATCGGCATCGGCCGCCTCCCGGGTCAGGGCCGCAGCCGGCAACGGCTGCAGTTCGGCGGTCATGGTGAAGCGGTCACGGCCACTGGCGGCGCCATCGGCCTGCAGTACGCCGGTCAGATTGACCTTGCGCCACTGCGGCGCATCCTGCAGCAGCTGCACCAGTTGCGAGGCCTCGCGGCTCAGGCCGATCAGCTGCAGGTTGTTGTTCTCGATGGCCAGCTTTTCCAGGTAGGTGCCCTCCGGCAGGCGCCGGGTCAGTTCATTCCAGATTTCCACCGTTCCGGCGCGCTGGCTGCGCTGCTTTTCCAGGAACGCGGCACCATCGATCAGCGCCTGCAGCTGCGCGCGTTCGCTGGCAACACCACGCGCACTGCGCGCACTGCGTTCAACCTGCGCACGCAGCTCATCGGCGGCGGCACGGCGGTTGTCGAGCAGCTGCAGGGCCGCCAGCACCAGCATCACCAGCGCGGCCACGGCCAGCAGCACATTCCAGCGCCGCGTCGGATCCACCCGCAGCTGGCGCTGCCCTGGCGGCAACAGATTCACCCGCAGGGGGTCACCGTGGGCGTCGATGGCATCGACACCGGCCAGTGCATCAGCCCACTCGCCCACGCTGGCGCGCCACGCTTCAAGCTGGCGCAGTGGCCAGGCGACCAGTTCGACCTGCAGCTGGCCTTCGGCGGCGCTCCCGAGTTCACGCACGTCATAGCTGACCTGGCTGGATTCGAACGGCGTCTGGCGGTCGATCTCGAAACCGACCACGGCGCGCAGGCGGTCGGCCGCAGCCGCAGGCAGGCGCAGATGACGACGCAGTACCTCGCTGGCCGGCAGCAGCCACACCCGCGGCAGGCTGCGCAGTCGCGGTTCCAGCACGCGGTCCAGTTCGGCCGGCGACAGCGGCCACGGCACGCTGGCCACCGCTTCGCGGCGCTCACCGGCCTCTCGCCAGACCTGCAGCTGGTCACCCTGGCGCTGCAGCAGCAGGCGCGCCTGTGCCCAGCCCAGTGCCCACTGCCAACGTGCCGGCACCCAGGCCAGCAGCGATTGCCGCCACCAGCGCAGGAAACGGCCGGCACCAGGGCCGATCCGGCCCTGCACCTGCCGCACACTGTCCTGCCATGCCGTCATCTTGCTGTCATTCCCTGCTCCCAGCGAAGCACTGTGTAGGACCGCCCGGGAACCCCGCCCGAGCCATTGCGTACCACTGCCTGCAACACCGACCGGCGTCCACTGCCGTCGGTTGCACGAGACTCGATACTATAGGTGCCGCTGCTGCTGGCAAGCGTTGTCGCACCGCCAGCGGTATCTGCGTCACGCTCCTGCTGCGCGCGCTGCGCCAGCACGGTATCCGCATCCAGGCCCAGTGCGGTCAGCACCGGCGCGCTGGCGTACTGGGGATCCGGGCGCGCCTGGCGGCTGTACAGGGTCAGGTGCGGCAGCATGGCCTTGTACAATGGGCCACGCATGCCCAGTACCCGCTGCAGTTCGCCGAGCGTCTCGAAACGCTTGTTGCGCGGGCCATACGGCAACCCGGCCGCCGCATAGTCCGGCGCTTCGGCGCCGCCACCCGGTTGCAGCAGGCTGTCTTCATCACGCCAGTCGACAATGGCGCCGGCCATCTGCCGGGCCGCCCCTTCGTCTTCGCCGAGCGCCTTGAGGAACGCGGTCAGCAGGGTCACGTCGGCCAGGTTCAGGTTGATCTTGCCGTTCTCGTCCAGCACCTTGATCTCGATGCTGGCGTCATCGAACTGCCAGCGGTAGGTGCGGCCATCGGCACGCCAGGGCGCCCGCAGCGGATCGGCGGACAGCCGCAGCAGCGCGTACTCCAGGCCGGCGCGCGCCCGTTCCTGGCCACGTGCGTCATCATCCAGCACCCGCTGCTGCAGATGCTCGATCCGTGCGCTCAGCGCGAACGCACCGACCAGCGCGGTCATCAATGCGATCAACCACAGCACCAGGACCAGTGCCGCACCATGTTGCCGGTTCATCGCGCGCCTCCGCTGCCACCCGCGCGCGGTGCCACCACCAGGGTGGGCCAGGGCGCCCCCTTGGCGGGCACGATCTGGATCTCCACCAGCATCGGCAGGCGACGGGTATCGTCCCAGCGCGGCATCCAGTCGCTCATCTGGCCGGTACTGGCATCGATGCCGCGATAGCGCAGCTGCACCGACTTCAGGCTCTCCACCAGCACTTCCGGTGGGCGCGGCGGATTCTCGGCGATGCGCTCGCCTTCCTGCAGCAGCACCAGGTCCAGCAGCAGGCGCTGCTGGCCATTGCGGCCGTCCACCTGCAGCGCGTGCAGGTAGGCTCCGCCACGGCCGAGGTAACCCGGGAGATCAGCGGCGAACATCATGCGCTGTTCTTCGCCCTGGAAGAAGATCGGTTCGCGGGTGGGATCGGGGACTTCCAGCGGCGTGCGCAGCGCACCGGCCAGCTGCCGCCGCAACAGGGCCTGCACCGCGCGCATGCGCTCACTCTCGGCCGCAATCTGCTCGCCACGCTGGCTGACCGCCATCGCCGAGCGCACGCTGGCGAACGCCAGCGCCAGGCCACCGGCCAGCAGCACCGTGGCCAGCATCACTTCAACCAAGGTGAAACCTGCAGCACGGCGCTTCATCGCGCACGCTCCAGGTCCGGCGGCAGCAGGCGCAGGCTGCGCCAGCGCAGCTGCTCGCGTTCGCTGTCACCCCAACGCACCTGCAGCTGCAGTTCGGCCAGCCAGGGGGCACCGGCCGACGGTGACTGCACGACGCTGCCTGCACGTGGCTCCACCCACGGCTGCACCTGCAGTTCCCAGTGGTAGCGTCCCTGTTCCCAGTCGCCCTGCTGGCTGCCCACCTGCAGCGGCGTGGCGACGCCGGTTTCGGCCAGCAACGACTGCGCATGCAGTATCGCGCGCGTGCGCACTTCGGCCTCACGCACCTGCCTGGCCCCCCCGGACAGGCTGCCCAGCAGCAGGGTCAGCGCCAGCCCGAGCAGGGCAAAGGCGATGATCACTTCCAGCAGGGTGAAGCCGCGGGCGCGCTGCTTCATTGCGCCCGCCAGGGGCCGGAGCGGACCTCACCGGTCAGCCAGCCCACGTCGATGCGCCATTCGGCGTCGTCACGCTGCAGCCGGATGCGGCCGCCGCTGGAGCCGCCATCGGGATGGAACTCGATCACGCCCTGTCCTGGCGCGGTGGCCAGCTGCGCGGCGCCTTCGAACTGCACCTGCAGCTGTGCCGGTACGTCGCCGTGGCGCTGGTTGGCGCCTTCCCAGCGCCGCTTGGCCGGCTCGATGACAAAGCGCTGCGGCTCGCCGCGGGCGATCGCCTGCGCGCGCACCACGCGCAGCTGGTTGGCGATGTCCTTGCCGGCGCTGCGCAGCTGCATGCCGGCGAAACCGCGCGACAGGCCGGCAGCGGTGATCAGGCCGATCGCGGCGATCAGCGCGATCACCAGCAGCATTTCCAGCAGCGACAGACCCGCTGCGCGCCTGCCGGGCAGGCGCGGGCGTGGCAACCGGCGCGGCAGGAAATGCAACATGCCCGGTTACGGCTGGTAGCGGATGTCAGCGTCGACGCTGCTGCCGCCGGCCTTGCCGTCCTTGCCCAGGCTGATCAGCTCATACGGCTGGCCTTCGCCCGGCGTGCGGTATTCCAGCGCATGGCCCCACGGATCGTTCAGATCGGCCGGCTTGGCATACGGGCCCAACCAGCCACCGACGCCAGCCGGTGCAGTCACCAGATCATTGAGCGAGCCGGGCAGCTTGCCGGTATCAATCTGGTAGTTGTCGACCTTGGATGCGACGGTCTGCACCTGTGCCTTGGCAATGTTGGCCTTGCCGCGGTCGGCGCCACCCAGCACGCGGCTGGCGACCAGGGTCAGCACCGCGCCGATCAGCACGATGACGATGATGATCTCCAGCAGGCTCATGCCCGACTGGTTGCGCGCGGCGGTGAAGGAAAGGCGGATCGGTCGACGGGAAGCAATCATGGTCGGTCCTTTCAGTTTCGGAGTGTCGGGGTTGCGTAGGGATCCATCGTCAACCGATGGCATTGGTCAGGTCGTACAGCGGCACCAGCACGGCGACGATCACCGCGCCGACCACCGAGGCCAGTACGAGGGTGATCGCCGGCACCATCGCCGCCAGCAGGCGGTCGATGCGCCGGGCGCTGTCCTGTTCGAAAGTATCGGCCGCTTTCAGCAGCATGGTATCGAGTGCACCGGATTCCTCACCGACCTGGATCATCTGCAGCGCCAGGCGCGGGAAACGCTTGCCGCGCGACAGCGCCAGCGACAGGCCGGTACCGTTCTTCACTTCATCCGCGGCGGCTTCCACATCGGCGGCCAGCGCGCGGTTGCCCAGTACATTGCGGGCGATGCCCAGGGCACCCAGCAGCGGCACCCCATTGCGCAGCAGCGTGCCCAGCGTGCGGGCCAGCCGCGCGGTTTCCAGTTCACCCAGCAGGCGCCCGATGCCGCGACGCTGCAGCAGCCAGCCATCCAGCGCCAGCCGGAAGGCGGGTTGCCGTGCCTTGCGTTCGAAGAACAGCGCCAGCACCGCCGGCACCACCAGCAGCAACACCCACCAGTCACGCACGAACAGGCCCAGCTGCAGTACCGCGTTGGTGAACCACGGCAGCGCCACATCCAGGCTCTCGTACATCTGCGCGAACTGCGGCACCACGTAGCCGAGCAGGAACAGCAGTGCGCCGCCCACCACCACCAGCAGGATGGCCGGGTACACCAGCGCGTTGATCACCTTGCCCTGCAGCGCGCGGCTGCGTTCGAGGTAATCGGCCAGGCGCTGCAGGGTTTCGTGCAGGCTGCCGCCGGCCTCACCGGCACGCACCATGTTCACGTACAGGCGCGAGAACAACCCATGCTGGCGCTCCAGTGCGGTCGACAGCGGCGCACCACCGCGAACCACATCGCGGATGTCGGTGATCGCGCGGCGCGAGCGTTCGTCTTCCGGCAGGCCGAGCAGGATCGACAGCGCGCGATCCAGCGGCTGGCCTGCACCGAGCAGTGTCGCCAGCTGCTGGGTGAACTGCAGCAATGCCGCACCCTGCAGCGGCCGTTGGCGGAACAGGTTGCGCCAATTGCTGCCACCGATCGCGCCGCCATCGGCCAGCTGGGTCTCCATCGGCAGATGACCCTGGTCCTGCAGGCGCGCGACCAGTTCGGCCTCGCTGGCCGCTTCCATCTGCCCGTCGAAGATCTCGCCGTGCGGATTCAGTGCCTTGTAACGGTAGGTCGGCATGTCAGCCCCGGCGTCCTGCGCGCATCAGCTTTCCTCGGTGACACGCAGGACTTCCTCGATGGTCGTCTGGCCACTGAGGGCCTTGGACAGGCCATCTTCGTACATCGTGCGCATGCCCGCTTCGCGGGCAATGCGTTCGATCTCGCCCATGCCATCGCGGCGCATCACCGCGCGCCGCAGCGCATCGTTCATCACCAGGAATTCCATGATGGTGGTGCGGCCGAGATAACCGGTCGGCGCCAGCGCGGAGGGCTTCGGGCGATACAGGTGGATCGGCCCTTCCGGCTGCAGGCGGCGCAGCTCGAAGCGTTCGATTTCCTCCGGCGAGGCCTCATAGCGCTCGGCGTGGGTCGGTTCCAGCCGGCGCACCAGGCGCTGGGCGAGGATGCCGTTGATGGTGGACGTGAGCAGGTAGTCTTCCACGCCCATGTCGAGCAGGCGGGTGATGCCACCCGCTGCGTTGTTGGTATGCAGGGTGGACAGCACCAGGTGGCCGGTCAACGCCGACTGGATCGCAATGCGCGCGGTTTCCAGGTCGCGCATTTCGCCGATCATGATGATGTCCGGATCCTGGCGCACGATGCTGCGCAGGGCGTTGGCGAAGTCCAGGCCGATCTGCGGCTTGGCCTGGATCTGGTTGATGCCCTCGATCTGGTATTCGACCGGGTCTTCAACGGTGATGATCTTGACGTCGGCGGTATTGAGCTGGCTCAGCGCGGTGTACAGCGTGGTGGTCTTGCCCGAGCCGGTGGGGCCGGTCACCAGCAGGATGCCGTGCGGCTGCTCCAGCACCTTGCGGAACTGCGGCAGGAACGCATCGGTGAAGCCGAGGCGGTGGAAATCGAACACCACCGTTTCGCGGTCCAGCAATCGCATCACCACGCTTTCGCCGTGCGCGGTCGGTACCGTGCTCACGCGCAGGTCCAGCTCCTTGCCCTGCACGCGCAGCATGATGCGGCCATCCTGCGGCAGGCGGCGCTCGGCGATGTTGAGCCGGGCCATGATCTTGATGCGGCTGATCACCGCCGCGGTGAGGTTGGCCGGCGGGCTTTCGCCCTCCACCAGTACACCGTCGACGCGGTAGCGCACCTTCAGCCGGCTCTCGAACGGTTCGACATGGATGTCCGAAGCGCGCAGCTCCACCGCACGCTGGATCACCAGGTTGACCAGGCGGATCACCGGCGCTTCCGAGGCGAGGTCGCGCAGGTGCTCGATGTCATCGACCGCACCGCCCTCGCCGTCGGCGGTTTCGACGATCGCGCCCATCGCGCTGCGGCCCTGGCCGAACCAGCGCTCGACCAGGTCATCGATCTCCGCACGCATGCCCAGCACCGGCGTCACCGGCACGCCCAGTGCCAGCTGCACCGCCTGCTGCGGGTAGGGATCGTGGGCGTCGGCCAGCCACAGCCGTACGCCCTGTTCATCCAGGGCCAGCGGGCAGACATGGAACTGCTTGAGGAAGCGCAGTGACAACGGCAGGCCTTCCGCCAGCCCTTGTGGCGGTGCTTCCGGCAGCTGCTTGCCTTCCAGCAGCGGCAGGCCCATCACTTCGGCGCTGGCCTGCGCCTGGTCACGCTCGGAGACCAGCCCCAGCCGCACCAGCAGGCCCAGCAGGCTGCCGCCGGCCTCTGCGTGCAGCGGCCGCGCACGTGCCAGATCGCCTTCCTTCAGCCGGCCGCGCGCCAGCAGCGCATCCAGGATGCGGCCTTCAGCGTTGTCGGCAGCGGCGGTAGCAGCAAGCGCGTTCACATGACTCTCCTGTCAATCGGCTCGACTTTAACAGTTAAGCCATGATTTCCGCCGCCCCTCCACCACCTTTCGTAAAAAGACGAAGCCCGTCACACGCGGTGACGGGCTTCGGCTATTCAACTACGACAGTTCCAGCTTACTGCGTGGCAAGGATGCTCACGCCGTTGTAGGCCGCTTCGCCGACTACCTTGATGTAGTAGGTAGCCGCCACCGGCTTCGCTACCCGCACCGTCTCGGACGTGCCCGGACGGGTCGACTTGGCGTCGTTGTCGCTGGCGCTCGGTTCACGCCCCTGGGCAATGTAGACCGAGACATTGCCGGTACCACCGTAGGTGATCACGCTGAGCTGCTTGCCGGCGGCAGCCTCGAAGCTGTACAGGCGGCTGCTGGCGGCGGCACCGTTCAGGCCACCGACGGCGGCCTTGTTGGTCAGCGGCGTGGCCACCGGCCCGCAGTTCTCGGTGCACGGTTCTTCCAGTGCCTTGGCCAGCGCGGCCTTGGCGTCGAGGATGCCGGTACCGATCGGGGTCGCCGCCGGAATGGCGACCGGGAACGGACGTGCGGTTTCCTTCAGCAGGGTGCGCATCGCGCCCGGGGTCAGCGGGTCCTTGCCCTTGGCGATCAGCGCGCTCTGCACCAGTGCGGCAACGGCGGCCACATGCGGCGAGGCCATCGAGGTACCGCCCATGCCCATGTAGCCCGGCGTGCCCGATTCCGGCGTGGTGGCCGCATTGGAGCCGGTCTGCCAGATGTAGCCGCCCGGGTTGCCGTCCACACTGCCACCGCCACCCGGACCGGACAGGTCCACGCGGGTGCCGTAGTTGGAGTAGTAGGTGATGCCACCGGTGATGCGGGTGGCACCCACGGTCACCACGCCTTCGCAGCTGGCCGGCTGGTACTTGGACGCGTTGTCGGTTTCATTGCCGGCCGCCACCACCACGGTGGTCCCGCGCGAGATCGCGCCGTTGATCGCGTCCTGGTAGGTGCTGGCGCAGGCGCCACCGCCCCCCAGGCTCATGTTGATGATCTCGGCCGGATTGGTGTTGGCCGGAATGCCGGCCACCGTGCCACCCGATGCCCAGACCACCGCATCGGCGATGTCGGACAGGTAGCCACCGCATTTACCGAGCACGCGCACCGGCAGTACCTTGGCCTTGTAGGCGACACCGGCCATGCCGACGCCGTTGTTGGTCTGCTCGGCCACAGTGCCGGCGACGTGGGTGCCGTGCCAGGAACTGTCCTCGGCCAGCGAGCCGTCATAGCACTCGTTGTCGTTCTCGACCCAATCGCCGTAGTCCTGCGCACCCGGCACGCGATCGTTGGTCGGGCGCCGCGAGGTCTCCGCGTCGCTGATGAAGTCGTAGCCCTCCAGCAGGTTGCCGACCAGGTCCGGATGCTGCGGCAGGATGCCGGTATCGATCACCGCCACCACGATGCCCTCGCCCTGCGAGACATCCCATGCCGCCGGTGCGTTGATGCCGCCGACCGCATTGTGCAGATGCCACTGGTTCTGCTGGTAGAAGGGATCGTTCGGCACCAGCGCCGGCTGTACGTTGCCGGCACGCAGTTCGGTGCGGCGCAGCTTCACGTCGGCTTCGGCGTACTGCACCGACGGGTCGGCCTTCAGCTCTTTCAGTACGCGCTGCAGTTCGGCCGGGGCCAGGCGGCCCTGCACACGGATGAGGTCCGCCCCGGTAGACAGCTTGCGGACCACCTGCGGGCCGAGCGTGCTGGCGCGGGATGTGCCGCCGGAGAGGCTGGCACGGGTCAGTGCGGACTGCACGGTGGACAGCTTCGCCGAGCGGTCAGTGGCGGCAGCAGCACCGGCCCGGTACTTGACGATGATGCGCTCGGTTCCCGGCTGGGCGGTGCTGGCCTGGCGCACCGGTTCACGGGTCGGCAGTCCAGCGGCGTGGACGGCACCGACAGCCGTCATCGACAGCACGGCGGCGGCAAGCACATTGATGCGAAGGTTCTGCTTCTTGATCACGTCGAATTCCTCTTCTGGGTCATGGATCGAACCAACACTGCGGCCATCATTCCTTGACGACTCCCGGCCGGCCCAGCCGGGATTGCCGTGACCTCCCCCCAGGCCCTCACTGCAGGTGCTGCGCCGGCGTGGGTGGCCGCCGGCGCGATGGAGTGGCTTACCAGCCGAAGCCGGCACCGACGCCAACCGAGCTGTCGTCGCTGCTGAAGGCACCACCGAAGGTCACCGTGGCGCGATCGCTGATCGCACGCTGGTAGCCCAGCGACAACGCCGACTCGCCGCCCTGGAAGCCAATGCCGACGCCGACCCGGTTCTGGGTGCGGATACCGGCGGCACTGGTGGCCATGTTGAGCATCGCCGCGCTCATCGCCCCCTGGCGGTCGATGCGACGATCCATGTGGCGCAGGCGTCCGTCGATTTCGCCCTTGAACACATCGAAGCTGTCGGCGACGGCCTGGACGCGGCTGTCGGTGTAGCTGTTGGCCGTGGCCATGCCACGGTCGAGCTGGCCCTTGTTGACCGCATCGGTGGCCGTGGTACCGGCCGCCACGTTGGTGACCTGGCGCTCGTTGCCTTCACTGCCCACCGAGACCGTGTTGGCACGATCGGCAACCGAGCCCTGCCCCAGTGCCACCGCGTTGGCCGCGGTGGCATTGGCGCCTTGGCCTATGGCGGTGGACGAGGCGCCACTGGCAACGGCGCCCTCGCCCATGGCGACGGCGTTGAAGCCCGTCGCGGGAGTGCCAACCGGAATCCCGGCACCGGCGGCGGCAGCGGTCGGCGTGCCCTGCACGCGCGCGGTGCTGGCCGGTGCCGCGTCGGCCGTTGCAGGTGCATCAGCGGCGCTGGCCAGCGGGCTGTCATCCAGCGGGGTACTCATTGCGCGCAGGCTGGCAGTCCCGGCACGCGTGCCACCGGCGGTGCGGCGGTCGATCTCGCTGACCTTGCGGTCCAGCGCGCCGAGCGCATCGCCGACGTTGCTGTAGGTGGCGCCCTGGATCACATAGTTCGGCGCCACGAACACACCCTGCATGCCAACGCTGGCACCACCGCCGAGGAAGCTGGCGGCATCACTGAGCGACTGGAACAGCTGGCCGCCGTTGATCGCCTGGCGACTGCCCGCAGCGATGCTGCCGGCACCGACGTTGTCGATGGTGGTTCCCTGGAAGCCGGACAGGGTCAGGCGGTCACGGCTGGCGTCGTCATAGCTGACTGCGCTGGCCGCCGTGGTTTCCACGGTGGCGATGCGCGAATCGAAATCACCGACGCGGGTTTCCACCGCGCCCACCCGCTGGTTGGTGACGTTGAGCTGCGAACCGGTGATGGCATCGCTGCTGCCGGCGGCGATGCGGCCATCGGCCACATTGACGATGCGGCGCGTGGCCGGACCATCGGTGCCATTGCCACCGCCGACCGACACCACGTTGGCATCGAGTGCACGCGAACCGGCACCCAGCGCAACCGAGTTCGCGCCCGATGCACCGGCGCTGGTGCCCAGTGCAAGGGCACCGTTGCCGATGGCCATCGCATTGGCACCCAGGGCATTGCTGCGTGCGCCGCTGGCAGTGGCTGCCGAACCGATCGCGGCGGCATCGCTGCCGTTGGCACTGGCGGTACCTGCGCCGGTGGCCTTGACGTAGCGGGCCGTGCCATCGGCGGTCGCCGCGACCGCATCGAGCTGGCCACGATTGACCGCATCGGTGCGCTCGGTGCCGGCAGCGACACGGGTGATCTGACGATCACTGCTCGCGCTGCCGACCGACACAGTGTTGGCACGGTCGGCGACCGAGCCCGCGCCCAGCGCAACGCTGCCTGCGGCACTGGCGGTGGCACTCACACCTACCGCCGTGGCATTGGCGCCGGTTGCCTTGCTGCCGTAGCCGGCCGCGGTACCCAGGCGACCGCTGGCCTCGGCATAGCTGCCCAGCGCAGACGCACCATCGGCCGAGGCATTGGCGCGGAAACCACTGGCCTGCGACTGGGTGCCGCTGGCCGTGGCCTGCGCACCGCTGGCGGTACTGTAGGCGCCCTTGGCCTGTGCGCCGGCACCGGTGGCACTGGAACCGAGTTCGCTGGCGCTGGCGCCACTGCCCACGGCTACGCTGTCGACACCTCCGGCCTGCGCCGCGTTGCCGAGCGCCGCCGCATTGTTGCCGGTGGCCAAGGCATCGAAGCCCACGGCAGTGGCATTGGCGGCCATGGCATTGGCGCCGCTGCCCAGCGCGGTGGCGCCGTTGCCGATGGCATTGGCCGCATTGCCGGCAGCCAGTGCGTTGTCGCCGTCCACCAGTGCACCAGCTTCGCCATCGGCATTGCCGCTGGCCTGGAACTGCAGGCTGGTCTTGTCGGCGACGCTGGCGACCGCATCCAGCTGGCCCTTGTTCACCGCATCGGTGGCTTCGGTGCCCGCCGCGACGTGGGTCACCTGGCGCTCACCGCCGGCCTTGCCGACGGCTACGGTGTTGTCACGATCAGCCTTGGAGCCAGCACCGAGCGCGACGCTGTTGCTGCCATTGGCGGTGGCGTTGGCCCCCAGCGCGGTGGCGCTGCTGCCTGCCGCCCACGAGTTCCAGCCAATCGCGGTCGCGTAGTCTTCGGTGGCCCAGGCACCGGCGCCGAACGCCGCCGCACCGGTGCCACTGGCACGCGACGGGATCAGGCCGAAGAAGGTGCTGCCGCCGATGGCCACGCTCTCCTCGCCACTGGCCTCGCTGGACTGACCCACGGCAACGGCACCGGTACCGGCCGCAGCGGCACCGAAGCCGACTGCAGTGGTGTTGGCAGCGCTGGCCGCAGAGCCGTAGCCCAGAGCGGTGCCGAGGCGGCCGCTGGCTTCGGCGTAGCCACCCACTGCGGTGGTGCCATCAGCCGAAGCCGCGCTGCGGAAACCGCTGGCGAGCGCCTGCCCGCCGCTGGCATTGGCTTCTGTACCCGTGGCCGTGCTGTAGGCGCCGCTGGCCTGTGCACGCGCACCCACCGCGCTTGCACCGACCTCACTGGCGCTGGCACCGCTGCCCAGGGACAGGCTGTCCTCGCCGGTGGCCTGTGCGTTACTGCCCAGGGCAGCCGCGTTGTTGCCGGTGGCCAATGCATCGATGCCCACGGCGGTGGCGTTGGCGGCCAGCGCATTGGCACCGCTGCCGAGCGCAGTGGCACCATTGCCGATCGCGTTGGCGGCATCACCCGCGGCCAGCGCGTTGTCACCCTCGACCAGCGCGCCGGTTTCGCCGTCGGCATTGCCGCTGGCCTGGAACTGCCTGCTGGTCTTTTCCGCTGCCGCGGCTACGGCGTCGAGCTGGTTCTTGTTGACCGCATCATTGCCCTGCGTGCCATCGGCCACATTGGTGATCTGGCGGGTGTTGCCGCCGCCGCCTACCGACACGGTGTTGTCGCGATCGGCGATCGAATCGGCACCCAGCGCCACGCTGTTGGCGCCACGCGATTCGGCGGCATTGCCCAGCGCGGTGCTGTTGATGCCACCCGACCAGGCACCACCACCCACCGCGGTGGAGTAGTTGCCTGAGGCCTCGGTGGCCAGCACGCCGAACAACGAACCACCGACGGCGACGCTGTTGGTGCCGGTGGCCAGGCTGCCCTGGCCGGTGGCGGTGCTGTAAGCGCCGGAGGCTTCCGAATCGCCGCCCACTGCCACACTGTTGGAACCGGATGCATTGGCGAAGTTGCCGAACGCAGTGGCATTGAAGGCCGAGGCCTGTGCATAGCCACCGATGGCGGTGCTGTAACCGCCGCGGGCTTCGGCACCGATACCGAAGGCCGCCGACGCCGTACCACTGGCCACGCTCTCGCTGCCGACAGCGGTGGCCGCGTCGCCGCTGGCATTGCTGAAGTAGCCCAGGGCCACGGCTTCTTCGCCGGACGCTTCGGACAGCACGCCATTGGCAGTGCTACCGGCACCGCTGGCAATGCTGGCCGCACCGAACGCCGCGCTCTGCTCGCCGCTGGCTTCGCTTTCCGCACCATGCGCAGTTGCGTACTCGCCCGTGGCCTGTGCGTTGGCACCGACCGCGCTGGCGTTGGCCGCAGTTGCCAATGCGTTGAAACCCAGCGCCTGTGCGTTGCTGGCCAGCGCGTTGGCGCCGCTACCCAGTGCGGTGGCGCCATTGCCGATGGCGTTTGCGGCATCACCGGCCGCCAGTGCGTTGTCACCCTCCACCAGTGCACCGGCTACGTCGTCGCCGTTGCCGCTGGCCTGGAAGAAGCGGCTGGTGGTGGCAGCGGTAGACGCAACCGCATCCAACTGTGCCTTGTTCACCGCGTCGGTGGCCTGGGTACCGGCGGCGACGTTGGTGAGCTGGCGCTCGTTGCCGCTGCTGCCCACCGACACCGTGCGTGCACGGCTGGCGACCGAGCCGGCACCGAGCGCGACCGCATTGCTGGCGCTGGCGTTGCTGCCGGCGCCAAGCGCGGTCGCGCTTTCACCACTGGCCACTGTATTGGTGCCGATGGCGATGCTGTTGATGCTGTTGCCCAGCGCCTGGAAGCCCAGCGCCACGCTGTTTTCGCCATAGCCGAAGGCACCGCGGCCGACCGCCGTGGAACTGGTGCCGTTGGCCCAACTGTTGTAACCGATGGACGTGGCGCCGCTGCCACTGGCCCACGCCGCATTACCGAACGCCGCGGCGTTGGTGGCGGTGGCCCATGCCCCCGAACCGAATGCTGCCGCGCCACTGGCAGTCGCCCAGCTGTAACCGCCTACTGCGGTGCTGTCATCGCTGCTGGCGAATGCGCTGTCGCCGACCGCGACTGCATAGCTGCCGGTGGCGCGCGACTTGCCGCCTGCGGCGAAGCTGTTGTCACCACTGGCCTTGGCAGCGTTGCCGAAGGCGCTGCTGGCAGCCCCGGTGGCCTGCGCGCCACTGCCCACCGCCGTGGCATCGGCAACAGCGGTGGTACCCACCTGCTGCGCCGTGCCGTCAGCACCGATGATCGGCTGGTTGAACTCGTCGTAGGCCTGGCCGAGGCCACCGATGGCGACACCGCCATTGCCGGTGGCTGCGCTGTTGCGGCCCACGGCCACGCTGTCATCGCCAATGGCCGACGCGGCTGCACCCTGCGCGATGGCGCCTGCGCCGATCGCATTGCTCGACGAGCCCACAGCGATGGAGCCCTCGCCATCGGCCAGTGCGCCAGCGTCACTGCCTGCCTCCGGCTGTGCCTGGAAGAAGCGCGCGGTGGTATCAGCGGTACTGGCCACGGCATCAAGCTGGGCCTTGTTCACCGCGTCGGTGGCTTCGCTGCCCGCAGCGACGCTGGTGATCTGACGCTCGTTGCCTGCACTGCCGACAGCCACGCTGTTGGCACGCACCGCTTCGGAGTTCGCGCCAAGCGCGACGCTGTTGGCGCCGCGTGCGGTGGCGTAGTAACCCACGGCCGTGCTCTGCGCGCCGCTGGCCCAGGTCTGCGCGCCCAGCGCGCTGGCATTCTCACCCGGGGCGTAAGCGAAGTAGCCAACGGCCGTGGCTTCAGCACCGGAGGCTTCGGTCAGGCTGCCGTTGGCCACCGCGCGGTCACCGCTTGCGATGGCACCGGCGCCGACGGCGGTCGCCGCTTCGCCGCTGGCCTGGGTCTGCACGAAGAAGCCCAGGCCTGGGATCAGGTCGGCCGGGCCACCGATGGCGACGCTGCTGGTGCCGGTGGCATTGCTCTGGGTACCCAGTGCGGTGGAATAGTCGCCGATGGCATTGGCCACCGCACCGAACGCGGATGCCTGCGCGCCGGCGGCATAGGCGCCGACGCCGTAGGACGACGCCGCAAAGCCGCTGGCTTCGGCACTGGCGCCCACCGCGGTGCCACCGACGCCGGCGCTGGTGGCACCGGTCTCCACCGGTACGCCGCCACTGGTGATCAGCGGGTTGCCGTCGGCATCCACCGCAGCGCCACCCACGGCAACGCTGCCTGGACCGTTGGCCTGCGCGTTGTTGCCGAACGCGGCACTGTTCTGGCCCGAGGCCAACGCATTGTTGCCCAAGGCGGTCGCGTTCTGCGCGACGGCCGTGGCGCCCGCACCGACGGCCGTGGTGCCGTTGCCGAGGGCATTGGCGGCCTCGCCCGCCGCCAGTGCATCGTCACCTTCAGCCAGTGCACCCGCATCGCTGTTGCTGCTGCCGGTGGCCTGGAAGCGCTTGGCGGTGGCATCGGCCACGGCGGCGACGCCCTTCAGCTGGCCGACATTGACGGCATCGTTGTCTTCGGTGCCTGCGGCCACGCTGGTGATCTGCCGGGTCAAGCCGTATTCGGCGGCACCGACGGACACGGTATCGACGCGGTCGGCCAGCGAGCCCGCGCCCAGCGCCACGCTGCCGGTGGCGACCGCAGCGGAATTCGAACCCAGCGCGGTGCTGTATTCACCGACGGCGGTGCTGAATGCACCCACCGCAATCGACGCTTCGTTGGCGGCGGTAGCGCCGCGGCCGAGCGCGGTGCTGCCCGGGCCCATCGCCACGGCACCGCCGCCGACAGCGGTCGCGCCATCGGCGGTGGCTTCGGACAAGGCACCCAGTGCGGTGGCCGCGCCGTTTTCGCTGGCAGCGGTCGCGCTTGCGCCAACCGCGGTGTCGCCGAGTCCGAAGGCCGCAGCACTCTGCCCGACCACCACGCTGGCATCGCCGATCGCCAATGCGCCCTGGCCGAACGCGCTTGCGCCCAGGCCCGCGGCAATGGCCTGGGTACCGATGGCGGTGGTGGCGTTGGCCAGCGACTGCGCACCGGCACCGGCCGCGACTGCGCCCTGGCCGTCGATCTTCGCCGCGTCGCTGTCATCACCTGCGCCGTCGGCCTTGAAGTAGCGGTTGCCATCTGCGGCCACATCGGCCAGCGCGGCCTGGGTGGCGCGCGCCTGCGCATCCAGCTGCGCCTTGTTCACTGCGTCAGTCGCCTGCGTGCCTGCGGCGACGTTGGTGACCTGCCGTTCCTTGCCGGCATCACCGACGGAGACGGTGTTGGTGCGCGTGGCCTTGGAGCCGGCGCCCAGCGCTACGCTGTTGGCGGCAGTGGCGCTGCTGTTGCTGCCGATCGCCACCGCGTTGCTGCCCTTGGCGCTGGCCGAGCCTTCAATCAGGCACTTTTCGAGCAGCTTGCCGCTGAATGCCACGCAGGTGGCGCTGCCGCCGATCTGCACCGACTGTGCCGCGGCGGTGCCGCTCATGCCCAACCCCAATACCAGGCCCAGTGCCACCGCCAGCAGTGCGGGCGTGGCCTGCGTCGCATCGCGGCGCTGGTCAACGACCCCGCCACTGCTGCTGTCGGAGGAGGCCAGTTCCGAGGCCACCACCAACTGACCCAATGCTTTGTTCCAGACCTTGCGATAAATCCGATTCATCGGTACGGCTCCTGATTGGACTGGTTTTGGGCAAAGCAACGCCACCGCTGGGCTTTCCGGCCCAACGTCCCCTGGGGGCGTTTATTCGCGTGATTTACTGCGGGGTATTGCCGAACGGCGCGCAGCGACAGAAAACCGAGCGCGTGCGCCAACCGGTTACTGCGAAATGAATGATTCTGAAACGGGGTTCAAGTGTTAACGGCAACTTTCCAAATCGTCAAGACTTTGACACGGCAAATCCTATTGCCGTGAAGCAGTTCACCCTTTCACCTGTTTATGAAAGTGTTTTGTTAGGCATGCGTGACGAAGTTCCGCCGCATGAAAATCGATGTAACTAGCGGCCGGGACAGGAGTTTCACGCGCGCAAAGAAAAACCCGCCGATCAACGGCGGGTTCTTCCGTACGCAGCGGCATTGCGGCCTGCGCAGAACGATGCGATCAGCCGCACCATACCCGCGCGTTGCGGAACATGCGCATCCACGGCGAGTCACCCTGCCACTCGGCCGGGGCCCAGCTCAGGTTGAGTGCGCGCGGCGTGCGTTCCGGGTGCGGCATCATGATGGTGACCCGGCCGTCGTTGCTGGTCAGGCCGGTGATGCCGTCCGGCGAACCGTTCGGATTCAGCGGGTACTGACTGGCGACGTTGCCGTTGCCGTCGATGTAGCGCAGCGAAACGCGAGCGGCGGCCTGGTCGACGGCATTGTCGAACACGGCCTGGCCTTCACCATGTGCCACTGCCACCTGCAGGCGCGAACCGGCCATGCCGCGCAGCAGGATCGACGGCGATTCCACCACTTCCAGCAGCGCGGTACGGGCTTCGAACTGCTCACTGGCGTTGCGGCGGAACTGCGGCCAGTGCTCGGCGCCCGGAATGATGCCCTTGAGCTGGCTCATCATCTGGCAACCATTGCACACGCCCAGCGCGAAGCTGTCCTCGCGCGCGAAGAACGCGGCAAAGGCATCACGCAGCGCACTGCGTTCCAGGATCGAGGTCGCCCAGCCACGGCCGGCACCCAGCACGTCGCCGTAGCTGAAGCCACCGCAGGCGACCAGGCCGGTGAAGTCCTGCAATGCCACGCGGCCTTCGATCAGGTCGCTCATATGCACGTCGAAGGCGCGGAAGCCCGCACGTTCGAAGGCGTTGGCCATTTCGATCTGGCCGTTGACGCCCTGTTCGCGCAGTACCGCCACGCGCGGACGCGCGCCGGTGCTGATGAACGGGGCGGCCACGTCCTCGTTGAGGTCGAAGCTGAGCTTGGGCTTCAGGCCCGGCGCAGTGAAGGCACGAGCGATCTCGCGCTCGGCATCGGCATTGGCCGGGTTGTCGCGGCGCTTCTGCATCGCGTGGGTGACCGACCACCAGGCGTCGAACAGCGCTTCCCAGCGCCATTCGGCCAGGTTCTCGCCAGCCAGCGACACGCGCACCACCGGTGCAGTGGTCGGCTTGGCGATGCGCTGTGCACACTCGATCAGTGCATGGCGCTCGACCAGGTCGGCAAAGGCGGCGCGGTCTTCGCGGGCGATCTGCACCACCGCGCCCAGTTCTTCGTTGAACAGGCTGCGGAACGGATCATCGCCCCAGGCATCGAGGGTGATGTCCAAGCCCAGCCGCGAGGTGAAGGCCATTTCGCACAGCGCGGCGAAGGCGCCGCCATCGCTGCGGTCGTGGTAAGCCAGCAGCAGGCCGGCCTGGCGCGCATCGCGGATCAGCTCGAAGAAGCCGCGCAGGCGCTGCGGGTCATCCAGGTCCGGTGCGGCACCGGCGAAGGCCGGCAGGTCGCCGTGGTCGGCATGCACCTGCGCCAGGATCGAACCGCCCAGGCGCTGCTTGCCGGCGCCGAGGCCGATCAGCCACAGCTCGCTGTCCACATCACGGTCGAGCAGCGGGGTCAGCTGCTGGCGCACGTCGGCCACCGGCGCGAACGCCGAGATCACCAGCGACACCGGCGACACGCTCTTGTGCGCTTCGCCCTGGTCGTGCCACTGCGCCTGCATCGACAGCGAGTCCTTGCCGACCGGGATGCTGATGTCCAGCTGCGGGCACAGTTCCATGCCCACCGCCTTCACCGCGTCGTACAGCAGCGCGTCTTCGCCGGGGTGGCCGGCCGCGGCCATCCAGTTCGCCGACAGCTTGATCTCATCCAGCGCATCGACCGGGGCCGCGCACAGGTTGGTCAGCGCTTCGCCCACCGCCATGCGTGCCGAAGCAGCCGCATCGAGCAGGGCCAGCGGGGTGCGCTCGCCGATCGACATGGCTTCGCCGGCCACGCCGTCGAAGTCGGCCAGGGTGATCGCCACGTCGGCCACCGGCAGCTGCCACGGGCCGACCATCTGTTCGCGTGCGGTCAGGCCACCGACGCTGCGGTCACCGATGGTGACCAGGAAGTTCTTCGAAGCGACCGTCGGGTGCGCGAGCACGCGCAGGCCGGCTTCCTGCAGGTCCAGGCCACCGGTCTTCAGCGCCGGCCAGCGCGGTGCCGGCGGGTGCGCGGTGTCGCGGTGCATCTTCGGCGGCTTGCCGAACAGCACGTCCATCGGCAGGTCGATCGGCGCGTCGGCCGGGGTATGGCCGGGCACGGCGCCATAGGCCACCACCAGGTGCTCTTCGGCCGTGGCCACGCCCACCGCGGCGAACGGGCAGCGCTCGCGGGCGCACAGCGCGGCGAACTCGGCCAGGCGCTCCTGGGCCACGCCCAGCACATAGCGTTCCTGCGACTCGTTGCACCACAGCTGCATCGGCGACAGCGACGGATCATCGGTGGGCACCTTGCCCAGGTCGATCACGCCGCCGACCTTGGAGTCGTGCAGCAGTTCGGGGATGGCATTGGACAGGCCACCGGCACCGACGTCATGGAAGAACTTGATCGGGTTGTTGGCGCCCATCGCCACGCAGCGGTCGATGACCTCCTGGCAGCGGCGCTCCATTTCCGGGTTGTCGCGCTGCACGCTGGCGAAGTCCAGGTCTTCGGCGCTTTCGCCGGAGGCCACCGAGCTGGCGGCACCGCCGCCCAGGCCGATCAGCATCGCCGGGCCACCCAGCACGATGACCGCATCACCGGCCTGCAGCTGGATCTTGTCGACCTGCACGCGATCGATCGCGCCGAGGCCACCGGCCAGCATGATCGGCTTGTCGTAGGCACGCACCAGATCGGCGCCTTCCGGCAGCTCGAAGCTGCGGAAGTAGCCAAGCAGGTTCGGGCGGCCGAATTCGTTGTTGAACGCAGCACCGCCGAGCGGGCCATCGGTCATGATTTCCAGCGCCGGTGCCATGCGCGGGTTCAGCGCGCGCGGCGCTTCCCACGGCTGCGGCAGCTCCGGGATGCGCAGGTGCGACACCGAGAAACCGGACAGGCCGGCCTTCGGCTTGCCGCCGCGGCCGGTTGCGCCTTCGTCGCGGATCTCGCCACCGTTGCCGGTCGATGCGCCCGGGAACGGCGCGATCGCGGTCGGGTGGTTGTGCGTTTCCACCTTGATCTGGAACGCGCTGGGCACCTGTGCTTCGCGGCGGTATTCGCCACTGGCCGGGTCCGGGCGGTAACGCGAGGCCGGATGGCCTTCAATCACCGCGGCATTGTCGCTGTACGCGCTGAGCGTGTGCTGCGGGGTCTGCTGGTGGGTGTTCTTGATCATCCGGAACAGCGAGCGGTCCTGCTCCTGGCCGTCGATGGTCCAGCTGGCGTTGAAGATCTTGTGGCGGCAGTGCTCGGAATTGGCCTGCGCGAACATCATCAGTTCCACATCCGACGGCGACCGGCCCAGCGCGGTGAAGCGTTCGCGCAGGTAGTCGATCTCGTCCTGGGCCATGGCCAGGCCGAGGCGCTGGTTGGCGGCCTCCAGCTGGTCCACCGGCACGCGTTCCAGTTCGCCGCGGGCCGGCGCCGAGAACAGCGCCTGGCCCTGTTCCACGGTCTCCAGCACCGACTGCGTCATCGGGTCGTGCAGCGCCTTGGCCAGCGCCTGCTGGGCGGCGGCATCAGCCGGCCAGCCCTGCACGTCGATGCGCAGGCCGCGCTCGACCCGGCTCACCGGCTGCCCGGCACCGCGGACCAGCTCGGTGGCCTTGCTCGACCACGGCGACAGCGTGCCCAGGCGCGGCACCACGATACGGCTGACCGCGCCTTCGGCCAGGGCCTCGGCCTGCGGCGCAGCTTCGAGGATGCGGCACAGCGTGGTCAGGTCGGGGGCGGCGCTGCCTTCGGGCTGCACGAAGTAGACGTGCCAGGCACCGCTGATGCGCAGGGAGGGAGCGATGGACTGCAGGCGGGATTCAAGACGTTCGCGGCGGAACGGCGACAGGGCGGGCGCGCCCTCGAGGACCATCATGTCCGGGGAACCGTAGTTGGGAAACGGGCCCGACATTGTACCGGAAGCGGGGGAAGGGCTTTGGCCGGGCGGCGCCCGGCACCCGCCTAGGCCAGGGCAACGGCAACAGCAACAGCAGTTGCCAAAGCAAAAACAGGATTTCCGTGGGATGGCGGGGTGGGTCCGGTGGCGGGGGACGCCGTAAACCCATCCCTGGGGGCTTGGCCGCGGCATCCATGCCGCGGACACCCCCGCCACCGGACCCACCCCGCCTTCGACAGATTTCCGCGATCTGCGGTAGATCCACGCCATGCGTGGACGCTCCCCGGTAGTGCCGGCCGCTGGCCGGCAACCAGGAAATGTCAGAAATCAGGCATTGAAGAGCGAAGCGACCGGCTTTTGCTTTTGATTTTTTGTTCTGTCTTCCGTGGCTGGCCGCGCAGGAACCTGTCCGTGGCCGGGTGGGTGGGCTGCGCAGGGGCGTAAGCGCCATGGATGGCGCGCCCGAGCCTACAGGGACGTATTCACGGCGTCCCCTGTGCAGCCCACCCACCCGGCCAACCTCCAGAAACCCGCTGTTCGCGTAAAGCCCCAGCCACGAGGGGCTCCGCCGATGGTCGCCGACCGCGCGCAGCGCCGCTCTTCGCCCGATTCCCGGAACCATGCGCTTGCTCACGGATTGACCACACAATTGATGACAACGTTGTCCCTACCTGGCGCCGGACTCTCTCCCCGGCCTCCCAGGTACCTCCGTCCGGCCCCTCCGTCGCCTTCCCGGGCGATGCCCGGACCTGCGTCACGCGCGGCGCCATCGGGGCCCGCGCGCCCTTTGATCGGAGACTTACCCATGTACGACCCGATTGTGCGCAGTGCCGAACGTGCGACCCGAAACTGTCGTCCCCGCCGCCTGGCCTGGCTGCTTGCCCTGGCCGCCGGTACCGCCGCCCTGCCCGGCCTGGCGCAGGCCGCCAGCTGTGCCGGGGTGGCCCAGTGGGACCAGGCCAAGATCTACCGGGCCGGCGATACCCTGCAGAAAGGAGGCGTCCTCTATCGGGCGAACCAGGACATCTGGAACGCGCCGCCGGACCATCCGGCCGGTGCGCCCTACTACACCAACCTCGGCGCCTGCGATGGCAGCGGCGCCAACCAGCCGCCGGTGGTCAGCCTGACCTCGCCGGCCAACGGCGCCACCTTCAGTGCCGGCAGCACGGTCAACGTGACTGCCAACGCCAGTGATCCGGACGGCAGTGTCGCCAAGGTCGAGTTCTTCCGCGATGGCAGCACGCTCGGCGTGGCCACCAGTGCGCCGTATGCGGCCAGCTGGGCCAATGCCAGCGCCGGCAGCCACACCCTGCGCGCGGTGGCCACCGACAACAACAACGCCACCAGCAGCACCGCGACCATCACCATCACCGTCAACGCCGCCGGTGGCGATACCACCGCGCCCAGCGTGCCGGGCGGGCTGGCGGTCGGTACGCGCACCGCCAACAGCATCGCGCTCAGCTGGAGCCCGTCCACCGACAACACCGGCGGCAGCGGCGTGGCCGGCTACGACGTGTACCGCAACGGCAGCCTGGTCGGTTCACCGTCCAGTGCCAGCTATGTCGACGGCGGGCTGACTGCCTCCACCACCTACCGCTACCGCGTGCGCGCCCGCGACAACGCCGGCAACGCGTCGGCACAGGGCACCGAGATCAGCGCCACCACGCTGGCCGGCGACGGCGGCACCACCGGCAAGCGGGTCATCGGCTACTTCACCCAGTGGGGCATCTACGGCCGCAATTACCGGGTCAAGAACATCGACAGCAGCGGCTCGGCCGCACGCCTGACCCACATCAACTACGCGTTCGGCAACGTGCGCAACAACCGCTGCGAAGTGGGCATCACCCAGCCGTCGGATCCGAACAGCGGTGCCGGTGGCGATGCCTTCGCCGACTACACCAAGGCCTTCAGTGCTGCCGAGAGTGTCAGCGGCAGCGCCGATACCTGGGACCAGCCGCTGCGTGGCAACTGGAACCAGCTCAAGCAGCTCAAGGCCAAGTACCCGGGCATGAAGGTGCTGATCTCGCTGGGTGGCTGGACCTGGTCGCGCGGCTTCTCCAGCGCGGCGCGCCCAGAAAACCGCCAGGCGTTCGTCGCCTCGTGCATCAACGCCTACATCAAGGGCAACCTGCCGGTGACCGACGGTGCCGGTGGCGCCGGTGCCGCGCTGGGCGTGTTCGACGGCATCGACATCGACTGGGAATACCCGGTGGCCTGCGGCATCGAATGCGGCAAGCCGGAAGACAACGCCAACTTCACCGCACTGATGGCCGAGTTCCGCCGCCAGCTCGATGCCGTGCGTCCGGGCCTGTTGCTGACGGTGGCGGTGGGCGCCGGCATCGACAAGATCCGCGTCACCGATCCGGCCGCGTACCACCCGTACCTGGACTACATCAACGTGATGACCTACGACTTCCACGGTGCGTGGGATACGAAGACCAATCACCAGTCGGCGCTGTTCGATTCGCCGAATGATCCGTCCACCGGCGACCAGAAGCTGTACAACAGCAACGACGCCATCGAGGCCTTCATCAGCCGCGGCGTGCCCGCCGCCAAGCTCAACCTGGGCATCGGCTACTACGGGCGCGGCTGGACCGGTGTGGCCAACGCCAACAACGGCCTGTACCAGACCGCCACCGGCGCCGCCCCGGGTACCTACGAGGCGGGCATCGAAGACTGGAAGGTACTGAAGAACCTGGCGTGGCCGGGCTACACCGACAACACCGCCGGTGCCACCTGGATCTACAACGGCAGCACGCTGTGGAGCTTCGATACCCCGGCCAACATCACCCGCAAGATGGGCTACGTGAAGACCCAGGGCCTGGGCGGCGCGTTCGTCTGGGAATTCAGTGGTGACGATGCACAGGGCACGCTGACCAAGGCGGTCAGTGATGGCCTGAAGTAAGAAAAAAGCCGGGGGTGCTGCGCGCCCCCGGCTTCCTACCTGTAGAGCCGAGCCCATGCTCGGCTGCGGAAACATCAGCCGAGCATGGGCCCGGCTCTACAGAAACAAGGTCGGCGGCGATCAGCGCTTGGCCGACAGCTTTTCCAGCGCCGCGCGCAGCTGCGCCGGCGGCAGGTAACCGCCCAGCTGGGTACCGTCCGGGGCGAAGATGGCGGGCGTGCCGTTCACGCCCAGCTGCTGGCCCAGTGCGTACTGCATCGCCACCGGGTTGGTGCAGTTCTTGGCCGGCACGCTACCACCGCGCTTGGCATTGGTCAGCGCCTGGCGGCGATCCGCCGCACACCAGACCGAGATCATGTCGGTGTAATCCTTGCTGCCCAGGCCCATGCGCGGGAACGCCAGGTACTCGACGCTGATGCCGTTGCGGTTGAGCTCGGCGATGTCCTGGTGCAGCTTGCGGCAGTAGCCGCATTCGATGTCGGTGAACACGCTGATGGTGTACTTGGCGTTCGGTGCCGCGAACACGATGCGGTCGCCATGGTTGGCCTTGGCCAGCAGATCGCGGCGGTAGCCGAGCAGGCCTTCGCTGTTGGCCGGGCCCTTGGCGCGGGTGTCGTACGGCTGCGACTGGAACAGGTAGCGGCCGTCATCGGACACGTACAGCAACTGGCCGGACACGACGACCTCGCGGAAGCCGGGGAACGGCGCAGCGCCGATGTAATCCACCTGGAAACCGGGGTTCAGCGCGGTCAGCGCGGCACGCACGGCCTGATCGGCTGACGCGTTGGCGGCCGGGCTGGTCTTGGCCGCAGCGGTGGCGGGTGCCTTGGCAGCTGGCGGAGCCGGCTGGGCGCAGGCGGTCAGGCTGAGCGCACCGAACACGGCGGCGATGGCAAATCGGAGCATGGAGCGGTCCGCGACAGAAGAAGACCTGGGATTCTGACACAGCTGCCGCGACCGGGCCGCGACGTCGCCCGACGCTTGAGGCCGGGGTTCAGGCCTCTGCTCAGCCGCGCGGATGGTGGCGCGCGTGCAACTTCTGCAGGTGTTCGCGCGCAACCAGGGTGTAGATCTGGGTGGTCGACAGCGAACTGTGGCCGAGCAGCATCTGCAGCGCGCGCAGATCCGCGCCGCGGTTGAGAAGGTGGGTGGCGAAGCTGTGGCGCAGGCCATGCGGACTGATCCGCACCGGGTCGATGCCGGCCACCTGCGCGTGGCGCTTGACCAGATGCCAGAACGCCTGCCGGCTCAGTGCATGCAGCGTCGGCTCGATGAACAACGGGGTCTGCCCATCGGCCAAGGCCTGTACTCTGCCCTTGCCGACCAGCTGCGGGCGCGACTGCTGCAGGTAACGCTCCAGCCAGTGCTGCGATTCCTCACCCAGCGGCACCAGCCGTTCCTTGCTGCCCTTGCCGGTAACCCGCAGCACGCCCTGGCGCAGGTTGACCGCAGTCGCCGGCAGCAGCACCAGTTCGCTCACGCGCAGGCCGGCGGCATACATCAGCTCCAGCATGGCCCGATCGCGCAGGCCCAGCGGGCTGTCGACATCCGGTGCTGCCAACAGCGCGTCGATCTGGCTCTCGGCCAGCGCCTTGGGCAACAAACGTGGCAGCTTCGGCGGATCGAGCAGCGCGCTGGGGTCTTCGCTGCGCTCACCACGACGCACGCCGTCGGCGAAGAACGCGCGCAGTGCCGACAGCAGGCGCGCGTTGCTGCGCGGCGACCAGCCATGACGGGTACGCCAGGCCAGGTAGTCGAACAGGCCGGGGCGCTCGATGCCGGCCAGCCCGCCCTCGCGTCCATCCATCCACCGCGCCAACCCTTCCAGGTCGCGCCGGTAGCTGTCGAGCGTGGCGCGCGCGAGGCCGTTCTCGGCCCAGATCGCATCGAGGAAACGCTGGATCCGCACGCTGTCATCGGCGCGCAGTTCCGGCAGTTGCTGCACCAGCTGGCGGCGTTCGGCGGGGGTGGAAACAGAGGCCATGCGTAGAGGATACGAGGGCCACTGCGGATGCGGCCAGCATTGCGTATGCTCGGCGCATGTCCCGCCCTGCCACCGACACGGCCCCTGCGGCTGCTACCGAAATGCCCCGCCCGCGCGCGCTGCTGCCCTGGCGCGTGCTGGCGATGGTCTACGACGCGCTGCCGGTGCTGGCGCTGTGGATGCTGGCCGGCACCCTGTTCACCCTGGCCTACACCTTCAGTGGCCACGCCCAGCGCGAGAACATCGCGCCGTTCAGCGCCTGGCAGTGGCTGCTGTGGGCGGTGTGCTGGGTGATCACGGGGTGGTACGCCACGGCCAGCTGGCGCCGTGGTGGGCAGACACTGGGCATGCGGCCATGGCGGTTGAAACTGGAATCGAGCGATGGCACGCCCTTGCGACGCGCACAGCTTTGGCTGCGTTTCGCCGTGGGCACGTTGTCCCTGCTGCTGGGCGGCCTGGGATTCTGGTGGGCCCTGGTCGACCGCGAACGCCTGACCTGGCACGACCGCGCCAGCGGCACCCGCCTGGTGCGCATGCCGAAACGGTAAGGCGCTGTCTGTAGAGCCGAGCCCGTGCTCGGCTGCTTTCCGCACTGTACGCGACAGCCGAGCACAGGCTCGGCTCTACAACAATCAGAATCAGCCCGACTTGCGGCGGAACAACAGTCCGGACACCGCCAGCATCACGATCGGCGGCAGCGCATAGGCAATGCGGTAATCGAACTTCAACGCGCCGGCCATGCGACCGAAGAACAGCTGCAGCAGCCAGAAGCCCAGCGCGAACAGGATGCCCAGGAACAGGCGCTTGCCCATGCCGCCGCTGCGCAGCGAACCGAACGCGAACGGCACCGCCGCCAGGCACAGCGCCAGCACGTTCACCGGGTAGAACCAGCGGCTCCAGTACACATCCTCGAAGTCGCGCGCATCCAGCCCGTTGCGCTGGCGATAGGCGATGCTGGTGCTCAGTTCGGCCACGCTGAGGTTGCGCGGCTTGGCGATGCCGGTGGCCAGCGCCGCCGGATCCAGCGAAGAATTCCACGCTTCGCGCGCCACTTCCTCACGCGTGGCCGAGCGTTCACCAAAGGTGTCCCGGCGCACGCCCGTCAATACCCAGCCATCCTTGTCATGCTCGACGGTGGCAGCATGGGTCAGCGAGGCGATCCGGCCGTCTTCAGCGATGCGATACAGGCGCACGTCGCGCAGGATCAGGCGCGTGCCCTTGTCGCCAACCAGCTGCTCCTCGCCACTCTGCGCATTGAGGAAGGTATCGCCCTCGCGTGCCCACAGGCCCGAATAACGGCTGGTGGCGATATCCCGCCCCCACTTGGCACTGGACTTCAACGCATCGGCACGATCCTGGCCCCAGGGACCCAGCGTCTCGGCGCTGAGCACCATCACCGCGGTCAGCAGCGACAGCGCGATCGCCACCGACACGCTCAGCCGCTTGCGCGACAGGCCCAGCGCGCGCAGTGCGGTCAGCTCGGAGGTGGCAGCCAGCTGGCCCAGGCCCATCAGCGCACCGATCACCGCGGCGGTGGGGAACATGGTGTAGGCGCGGCGCGGCACCGTGTACAGCACCCAGGCGGCGGCATGGCCCAGGGTGTAACCGTTCTTGCCGATGTCCTTGAACTCGCCGGAGAACGCCATCACCACGTCCAGGCCGACCAGTACGGCCCAGGTCAGCAACACGGTGGTGAACACCGACCGGCCCAGGTACAGGTCGAAACGCATCGGGCGCAGCCTCATGCGCGGGCTCCCTTCGGGCGGCCCAGGCGGCCATCACGTGCATACATCCAGATGGCCAGCGCCAGCAGCGGCAGGGTCAACCACCACAGGCCGAGCGCAGGGGGGATCTTGCCGTTGGCGATCCAGCCGCTGCCGACGAACATCAGGTTGGTGCCGACCATGTAGGCCATCAGCGCCAGCATCATGCGGCCGTAGCGCTGCTGGCGCGGCGAGCTGCGGCCCAGCGGCACGGTCAGCAGGGCGAACGCCAGCGCGATCAGCGGCGGGGCCAGGCGGCGGTGCAGCTGCGCCTGCGCCTGCGGACGCTCATCGCCGATCAGCTGCAGGGTCGGCATCAGTTCCGGGTCATCCTCGGTGCGGATCTGCGCGCCATCGGGCAGGGCCACGTCATTGCGGGCGAAGGTCGCCAGGCGGTAGTCCAGCGCACCGGCCACCGGCCCTTCCACCTGGTGGCCGTCATCCAGCTCCAGGAAGCGCTGGCGGGTACCCTCGAAGAACATGCGACCGCCATTGGCCGACACCACCTCCAGGCGGTCATCCTTCTGGCGCTGCAGAAACACTTTGCCCAGCTGGGTGCCATCGGGCGAGATCGAGGACAGGTAGACCACGCCGCCATTGGGCAGCGGGGTGAAGCGGCCCGGCTCCAGGCCGGCCATCAGCACGCTGCGGTTGGCCTCGATGATCATCTGCTCGGCCACCCGGCCGGCCCACGGGCCCAGCCACAGCGAGCAGGCGCCGACCAGCAGCACCACCGGCACCACCAGCATCAGCAGCGGCCGCAGCAGGCGCTTGGGGCCCACGCCAATGGCGGTGATGACCGCCATTTCCGAGTCACGGTACAGGCGGGCGATGGCCAGCAGCAGGCCCAGCATCAGGGCCAGCGGCAGGATCAGCGGCAGGTAGGCGATGAACTGCAGGCCCAGCTGCGAGAACAGCAGCTTGGCCGGCAGCCGCCCGTCGGCGATGTTGCCGAGGATGTCCACCAGCACGCCGCCCACGCTGACCACCAGCAGGACGATCAGGGTAGCCAGGAAACTCTGGACGAAATCGCCCAGCAGGTATCGGTCGAGCTTCAGCATGGGGCGGTGGTTTAAACTCTGGGGTTCGTTCGCGGTGCCGCCCAGTCTACTGTCTGGGCGTAAACGGCCTGCGATTGTACGGACTCGCCAATGGAATCTGCTCAATGGCCCTCGAATTCACCCTGAACCACGTTGCTCCGGCCGCCGCCACCGTTGATTGCCTAGTGGTCGGCGCGTATGCCGACCATACCCTGACCCCGGCCGCACAGGCCCTGGACGCCGCCAGCGGTGGCCGCCTGGCCGCCCTGGCCCAGCGCGGCGACCTGTCCGGCAAGACCGGCGCCACCACCCTGCTGCATGACCTGCCGGGCGTGACCGCCCCGCGCGTGCTGGTGGTCGGCCTGGGCGAAGTCGCCCGTTTCGGCGTGCCGCAGTATCTGAAGGCCGTCGGCGACGCCGTGCGCGCGCTGAAGGCCGGTGCTGCCCGCAGCGCACTGTTCACCCTGTCCGAAGTGGCCATCAAGGACCGCGACGCGGCCTGGGCGATCCGCCAGGCGGTAATCGCCGCCGATCACGCCGCCTACCGCTACACCGCCACCCTGGGCAAGAAGAAGGCCGACGACGCCGGTCTGGCCCAGCTGGCCATCGCCGGTGACGACGCGCAGGCTCTGGCCCAGGGCCAGGCCATCGCCGCCGGTGTCGAGTTCGCCCGCGAACTGGGCAACCTGCCGCCGAACTACTGCACCCCGGCCTACCTGGCCGAGGTGGGTGTGAAGTTCGCCGGCGAGCATGACGGTGCCGAGGCCGAGATCCTCGACGAGCACCAGATGGAAGCGTTGGGCATGGGCTCGCTGCTGGCCGTGGCCCGCGGTTCGGCCAACCGCCCGCGTCTGGTCGTGCTGAAGTGGACCGGTGCCGGCGACGCCAAGCCGTACGTGCTGGTCGGCAAGGGCATCACCTTCGACACCGGTGGCGTCAACCTGAAGACCCAGGGCGGCATCGAAGAGATGAAGTACGACATGTGCGGTGGCGCCAACGTCATCGGCACCTTCGTCGCTGCGGTCAAGGCCAAGCTGCCGCTGAACCTGGTGGTGGTGGTGCCGGCCGTGGAAAACGCCATCGACGGCAACGCCTACCGCCCGTCCGACGTGATCACCTCGATGTCGGGCAAGACCATCGAAGTCGGCAACACCGACGCCGAAGGCCGCCTGATCCTGTGCGACGCGCTGACCTACGCGCAACGCTTCGAGCCGGCCGCGCTGGTCGACGTGGCCACCCTGACCGGTGCCTGCATGGTCGCCCTCGGCCACCAGACCGCGGGCCTGATGAGCAAGCACGACGACCTGGCCAACGAGCTGCTGGCCGCCGGCGAGCACGTGTTCGACCGCGCCTGGCGCCTGCCGCTGTGGGACGAGTACCAGCCGATGCTGGATTCGAGCTTCGCCGACGTCTACAACATCGGCGGCCGCTGGGCCGGCGCGATCACCGCTGGCTGCTTCCTGTCGCGCTTCGCCGAAGGCCAGCGCTGGGCCCACCTGGACATCGCCGGCGTTGCCAGCGATGAAGGCAAGCGTGGCATGGCCACCGGCCGCCCGGTCGGCCTGCTGAGCCAGTGGCTGCTGGACCAGGCCGCCCGCGCCTGATGCCGTACCCGACCCTGGCCGGCGCCCGCCGGCCGGGGCCTCGCCCGGCACCGCCGGAACCCTGCCTGACCCGGACCCTGCCATGCCCCGCGCCGACTTCTACCTGATCGCCAAGCCCCGCTTCCTGACCGAGCCGTTGCGCCTGGTCTGCGAGCTGGCGCGCAAGGCCAACGACGCCGGGCTGTTCACCCTGGTGCTGGCCCGCGACCAGGCCCAGGCCGAGGAGCTGGACGAACTGCTGTGGGCGTTCGACAACGACGCTTACATCCCGCACCAGATCGCCGGCGAGGACATGGACGAGGAAGAAGCGCTGGTGCTGATCGCCGTACCCGGCACCGGGGCACCGGCGCGTCCGCTGGTGATCAACCTGCGTGATGAACCCTGGCTGGGCGAGTGCGAGCGCGTGCTGGAAGTGGTTCCGGCCGACCCGGAAGCGCGCGAACCGCTGCGCGAACGCTGGCGCCAGTACAAGGCCGCCGGTTACGACCTGAACAAGCACGACATGTAAGCGCGCCCCGGCCCCCTTGATGGGCCGCCGCCGCGCCCTGATCCTTCAACGATTACCTCCTGGTTCCCCCGCATGACCCAACTCGCCTCCAGCTACGACCCGAAGTCCTTCGAGACCGACCTCTACGAGGCCTGGGAGAAGGCCGGCCACTTCAAGCCGTCCGGCACGGGCGAGCCGTACACCATCCTGCTGCCGCCGCCGAACGTAACCGGCACCCTGCACATGGGCCACGCGTTCCAGCAGACCCTGATGGACGCGCTGGTGCGCTACCACCGCATGCGCGGCTACGACACGCTGTGGCAGGTCGGTACCGACCATGCCGGCATCGCCACCGAAATGGTGGTCAGCCGCAACCTGGCGCTGGAAGGCAAGGGCGAGACCCGCGATTCGCTGGGCCGCGAGGGCTTCATCGGCAAGGTCTGGGAGTGGAAGCAGCAGTCCGGCGACACCATCGAGCGCCAGATGCGCCGCCTCGGCACCTCCGCCGACTGGTCGCGCAGCACCTTCACCATGGACCCGCAGCCGTCGGCGGCGGTCAACGAAGCCTTCGTGCGCTGGTACGAACAGGGCCTGATCTACCGCGGCCAGCGCCTGGTCAACTGGGACCCGGTGCTGAAGACCGCCATTTCCGACCTGGAAGTGGAGAGCGCCGAGGAGGACGGCTTCCTGTGGTCGATCGCCTACACCCTGGATGAAGGCCTGAGCTACGAACACGTCGAGCGCGATGCCGACGGCGTGGAAACCCTGCGCGAAACCCGCGATTACCTGGTCGTCGCCACCACCCGCCCGGAAACCCTGCTGGGCGATACCGCGGTGATGGTGCACCCGGAAGATGAGCGCTATGCGCACCTGATCGGCAAGAACGTGGTGCTGCCGCTGACCGGCCGCCGCGTGCCGGTGATCGCCGACGACTACGTGGACCGTGCGTTCGGCACCGGCGTGGTCAAGGTCACCCCGGCGCATGACTTCAACGACTACGAAGTGGGCGTGCGCCACAGCCTGCCGATGATCAACCTGTTCACCCCGGTGGCAGCGCTGAACGAGAATGCGCCAGAACGCTTCCAGGGCCTGGACCGCTACGCAGCACGCAAGGCCGTGCTGGCCGAGCTGGAAGACCTGGGCATCCTGGTCGAGACCAAGGCGCACAAGCTGCAGGTGCCGCGCGGCGACCGTACCGGCCAGGTGATCGAGCCGTACCTGACCGACCAGTGGTTCGTGAAGATGGACGACCTGGCCAAGCGCGGCCTGGAACTGGTCGAAGACGGAACCATCGCCTTCGTGCCACCGAACTGGATCAACACCTACCGCCACTGGATGAACAACATCCAGGACTGGTGCATCAGCCGCCAGCTGTGGTGGGGCCACCGCATTCCGGCGTGGTTCGACGCCGCCACCGGCAACTGCTACGTCGGTCGCAGCGAAGACGAAGTGCGCGCGAAGAACAACCTCGGCAGCGATGTGGTGCTGAACCAGGAAAGCGACGTGCTGGAGACCTGGTTCTCCTCGCAGCTGTGGCCCTTCTCCACCCTGGGCTGGCCGAACGAGCAGGCGATGGCCGAGCGCGGCTTCGACCGCTACCTGCCGTCGTCGGTGCTGATCACCGGCTTCGACATCATCTTCTTCTGGGTGGCGCGCATGATCATGGCCACCGACAACCTGGTCGGGAAGATCCCGTTCAAGGACGTCTACTTCACCGGCCTGATCCGCGACGGCCAGGGCCAGAAGATGTCCAAGAGCAAGGGCAACGTGCTCGACCCGCTGGACATCATCGACGGCATCACCATCGACGACCTGGTCGCCAAGCGCACCGGCGGACTGATGCAGCCGAAGATGGTGGAGAAGATCGAAAAGGCCACCCGCAAGGAATTCCCGGACGGCATTGCTGCCCACGGTGCCGATGCGCTGCGCTTCACCATCGCCGCGCTGGCCACCCACGGCCGCGACATCAAGTTCGACATGAACCGCGCCGAGGGCTACAAGAACTTCTGCAACAAGCTGTGGAACGCCAGCCGCTTCGCGCTGATGAACACTGAAGGCGCGGCGTTCACCGGCGTGCCCAAGCCGCGTACCGATGCCGAGCGCTGGATCCTGGCGCGCCTGGCCGCAGTGTCCACCGAGGCGCAGGGCCACTACGCCAACTACCGCTTCGACCTGCTGGCGCAGTGCCTGTACGAGTTCGCCTGGAATGAGTTCTGCGACTGGTTCCTGGAACTGAGCAAGCCGGCCCTGAACGGTGCCGACGCGGCTGATGCTGAGAGCACCCGCCACACCCTGCTGTACGTGCTGGAAGCGCTGCTGCGCCTGCTGCACCCGCTCACCCCGTTCATCACCGAACAGCTGTGGCAGCAGCTGGCCCCGCGCCTGGGCCTGGCCGAAACCACGCTGTCGCTGCGCCCGTACCCGACCGCCGCCGAATTCACCGGTGATTTCGCCCAGGCCGAGGCCGACGTGGAATGGCTGAAGGCCGTGATCAGTGCGGTGCGTCGCGTGCGCAGCGAACTGAACGTCGCCCCGTCCAAGCAGGTGCCGCTGCGCCTGCAGGCCGGCCTGGAGCAGGACCGCGTGCGCATCGAACGCTTCAGCGCATCACTGTCGTTCCTGCTCAAGCTGGACAGCATCCAGTGGCTGGCCGAAGGCGAAAGCGCACCGCCGGCTGCCGCTGCGATCGTGGGCGAGCTGAAGCTGCTGGTGCCGCTGGAAGGCCTGGTCGATCTCGATGCCGAGCGCGTGCGCCTGGACAAGGAAATCGCCCGCGTCGAAGCCGAAAAGGAAAAGAGCGAGACCAAGCTGGCCAGGTTCACCGACAAGGTGCCACCGGCGGTGGTGGAGCAGGAACGCGTGCGACTGGCCGACTGGAATACCCAACTGGCCGGCCTGCGCGAGCAGCGCGCGAAGCTGTAAGCGCCGCGCTCTGGTGCGTGCCAGCCAAGGTTGGCACCTACCACGGCGGGAGAGGTTGGCATCTACCGATGCGGAATCGGAAACGCCGGGCAATGCCTGGCGTTTCCATTTTCCCGACATGGCATCATCGCCCGATGCCTCTTTCCATTTTCCTGCTGGTCCTCGCGGCTGCGGCCCTGCACGCCAGCTGGAATGCGATCGTCAAGCGCGGACCAGACAAATTCCTCGGTACCGTGCTGGTCACCGGCAGCGCCGCGCTGCTGTCCGCCGCCGCCCTGCCCTTCCTGCCCTTCCCCGGCGCGCACAGCTGGCCGTGGCTGGCCGCTTCGGTGCTGCTGCAGGTGACCTATTACGGGCTGGTCGCACGCTGTTACCAGCAGGTCGACATGAGCCTGGCCTACCCGCTGATGCGCGGCAGCGCGCCGATCCTGGTCGCGCTGGCGGGCACCCTGCTGGGTGAGCAGCTGCCACCGGCTGCGTGGCTGGGCGTGGTGCTAGTGAGCACCGGCATCCTGTGCATGGCACTGGGTGCGCGTGGCGGCCAACTGCGCTTGCCACTGCTGACCGCGGCGATGATCGCCACCTACACCCTGGTCGATGCGCAGGGTGCGCGCCAGTCCGGCAGCGCACTCAGTTACACGCTGTGGCTGTTCCTGCTGTCGGGCATTCCCCTGCCATTGTGGGCGCTGTACACCCGGCGCGGCGCGGTGCTGGACTATGCGCGGCAGCATTGGCCTCTCGGTCTGGCCGGCGGCGTCGGCACCACGGCGTCCTATGCGATGGCGTTGTGGGCGATGACCCAGGCGCCGGTGGCGATGGTCTCCGCGCTGCGTGAGTCTTCGATCCTGTTCGCGCTGCTGATCTCGGTGTTCCTGCTGCGCGAGCGCATTCCGCGTGCGCGCTGGCTGGCGGCGGCGCTCATCGTAGGCGGTGTATTGGCACTGCGGTTGGCGTGAGCAATGCGTGCCAACCAAGGTTGGCACCTACCACGGCAGGTGATGTGTCGATCGCAGCGGAGATCCGTCGGTAGTGCCGGCCGCTGGCCGGCAACCCTTCCCGGTTACAGCGGCGGCATCGCCTGCAGGTCGCCGTCGACCAGTTCGATCGCCATCACTACCGCGTCCTCGCGGCCCTGTGCGGCCGGGTAGTAACGCGGGCGGCGGCCGATCTCGTTGAAGCCTTCGCTGTGGTACAGCGCCAGCGCCGGCGTGTTGGACGGACGCACTTCCAGGAACACCCGCTGCGCACCCCGGTCGCCGGCCAGCTGTACCAGCGCGCGCAACAGCTGGCGTCCGAGCCCACGCGACTGCGTCAGCGGGTCGATGCAGACGTTCAGCACATGGGCCTCGTCGGCCGCGATGCTGAGCACGCCATAGCCGATCAACTGGCCATCGCGCTCCATGGCCAGGCCTGGATAACCCGCACGCAGGCAGTCAACGAAGATGCCGCGGGTCCAGGGAAACGGATAGCCGCGTACTTCAATCGCCATCACCGCGTTGAGGTCGCTCTCGCGCAGCGCACGCAGGCTGACCGCACCGGGCTGGCTGACCGCACTCATGGCGTGCCCCGCTTGCGCAGGGCGCGCAGCTGCGGCCACAGCGCGCGCTTGGCGGCCGGGTCCTGGCGCAGCTGGTCCAGCGGCCAGCTGTCCATCAGCGCCTGCGTGGCCGGATCGTTGGGGTTGCAGCCGGACGCGCGCAGCAAGGCGATCTGCAGGCGATCCGGCAGCCGCACCACCGGCTGCCGGGCATTGCCGCCGGGCAGCGGGCGGGCAGCGGCGGGCGCGGTGTCCGGTGCGCTGACCGGGGTCTCGCGACGCGGCGGTGCCGGGCGCTCCTGGCGGGAAACCGGTGTGGCCGCAGCCAGAGGCTCGCGCGCGGGTGCGGTGGGTGCCCGCGCCTGCTCCACCGCTGGCGCGGCAGCCGCCTCGGCTTCGGCCACGCTCAGCTGCAGCGCGGCATCCAGCTCGGCGGCCAGCTGGCCGTCGTGATAAACGGTGTAGCCCATGGCCTGCAGCCAGGCCTGCTGGGCCGGTGACCACAGCACGGGCAGGTCCTGACTCACGCGGCCTCGGGCTTCTTGCGCAGGCGCTGCACGGCCCACATCACCGGGCCGGACAAGGCGTACAGGATGCCCACCGCGAACAGCACGCGCGGCAGATCGATGACCGCGATGGCGATGGCCACCGGTACCAGCGCCAGCACCAGGAACGGCACGCGGTCGGAACGGGTACCCTTGGCGCCGCCGCCCTTGAAGCTCCAGAAGCGGATGCGGCTGACCATCAGCAGCGCCGCAACGATCGTCACCGCCAGCGCCACGTAGCGCAGCTGGTTGCCGTCCCAGCCCAGGTTGCCATCGGCAAAGGCCCAGACGAAGGACATCATCAAGCCAGCCGCGGCCGGGCTGGCCAGGCCGACGAACCAGCGCTTGTCGACCACTGCCACCTGGGTATTGAAGCGGGCCAGGCGCAGCGCCGCGCAGGCGGCATACAGGAAGGCCACGGCCCAGCCGACGCGGCCGAGCAGCGGGTCATCGAACTTCAGCCACGACAGCGACCAGTGGTACATCACCAGTGCCGGGGCCATGCCGAAGCTGACCAGGTCGGCCAGCGAGTCGTACTGCACGCCGAATTCGCTGCTGGTACCGGTCAGGCGCGCCACGCGCCCATCCAGGCCATCCATCACCGCTGCCACGAACACGGCGATGCTGGCGTTGACGAAGTCCCCGTTGGCCGCGGCGATGATCGCGTAGAAGCCGGCAAACAGGCCGGCGGTGGTGAACAGGTTGGGCAGCAGGTAAATCGTGCGCGAACGCGGCGGCGGTGTGATCGGGTCCATGGAATCCAGTTTAATCGACTTGCCAGTGCTCGGCGCCAATGCTGCAATCGGCGTTCTACGCCCATTCCGTGGAGTTTGCCATGCGTGCCCTGTCCTGCCTTGGATGCCTGCTGCTGTTGGCCAGTGCCAACGTCGTGGCTGGCCCGGTCTATAAATGGAAGGACGCCAATGGCGTGACCCAGTATTCGGAGACCCCTCCGGCGGGCAGGAAATTCGAGACCCGGGCGCAGGCGCGCAGCCCACAGGCTGCGGCCAGCGCCGAGACCCCGGCCGCACCGGTGCCCGAGCAGTGCAGCACAGCCCGGGCCAACCTGGCCCTGCTGGACGGTGGCGGCCAGGTGATGCAGGACACCGATGGCGATGGCAAGGCCGATACCCCGTTGGCTCCGGAACAGCGCAGCGCGCAGAAGGGGTTGGCGGAGGCCGCCATCAAGGCTTACTGCCCGGCAGAGTGAGGGTATCGGCAGGGCTTGCAGCCCTGCACCTGCTTCAAGCAACGGCAACGTCAAACGCCAAAGCGGCTTCCTGAGGGATGGCGGGGCACTGTGGGTTTGCGGGGACGCCGTAAACCCATCCCTGGGGGCTTGGTCGCCGCATCCATGCGGCTCACACCCCGCAAACCCACAGTGCCCCGCCTTCGACAGTTGGCCGGTGGCCAGTAGATCCACGCCATGCGTGGATGAAATCTGTCAGATATCGAATTGAATCCGGGGTCAGATCCGTTTTCCTGCGGAAAACGGATCTGACCCCAATGGCTTTCCGACAGATCGCGGAAAACTGTCGAAGGCGGGGTGGGTCCGGTTGCGGGGGCGTGAGCGCCATGGATGGCGCGACCGAGCCTACAGGGACGTATTTACGGCGTCTCCCGCAACCGGACCCACCCCGCCATCCCACGTATAGCCCGCTGTTGCTGTTGCTGTTGACGTTGCTTGAGGCGGGTGCAGGGCGCAGCCCTGCCGATACCCCTCCCCCCGGCCGGGCTGGCAGAATAGGCGTCTCTGCCGTTATCCGAAGCCGACGATGCGCCTCTCCCAGTTCCACCTGCACACCACCAAGGAAACCCCCAGCGACGCCGAGCTCACCAGCCATCGGCTGATGCTGCGCGCGGGCATGATCCGCAAGCTGGCATCGGGCCTGTACACCTGGTCGCCGCTGGGCCTGCGCGTGCTGCGCAAGGTCGAGCGCATCGTGCGCGAGGAAATGGACCGTGCCGGGGCCGTGGAATTCCAGATCCCGACCATCCAGCCGAAGGAACTATGGGAGCAGACCGGCCGCTGGCAGAAGTTCGGCCCGCAGCTGCTGAAGATCAAGGACCGCAAGGACCAGGTGTTCTGCTACAGCCCGACCGCCGAAGAAGCCGCCTGCGACTTCGCTCGCGCTGAGCTGTCCAGCTACAAGCAGCTGCCGGTGAACTTCTACCAGGTGCAGACCAAGTTCCGCGACGAGATCCGCCCGCGTTTCGGCGTGATGCGTTCGCGCGAGTTCCTGATGAAGGATGCCTATTCGTTCCACCTGCACGATGAGTGCCTGGTGCGCGAATACGAGAACATGAAGTCGGCCTATAGCCGCATCTTCACCCGCCTCGGCCTGGACTTCCGCATGGTGCAGGCCGACTCCGGTGCGATCGGCGGTGATGCGTCGCAGGAATTCCACGTGATCGCCGATTCCGGCGAAGACGCGCTGGTGTTCTCCACCGGTTCGGACTACGCGGCCAACATGGAAGCGGCGATCGCCGCCGATCCGGCACCGCGCGCGGCCGCCAGCGAAGCCATGCGCAAGGTCGACACCCCTACCCAGAAGACCTGCGAGGATGTCGCGGCACTGCTCGGCATCGACCTGCAGCGCACGGTGAAGTCGGTGGCGCTGATCGCTGGCGAAGGCAAGGCACAGCAGTTCGTGCTGGTGCTGGTGCGCGGCGACCATGAGGTCAACGAGATCAAGCTGGCCAAGGTTGCCGGCCTGGACGAACAGCGCTTTGCCAGCGAGGCGGAAATCGCCGAGTACCTGGGCAGCGTGCCGGGCTTCCTCGGCCCGGTCGCTCCGGCCAAGGCCATCCGCGTGGTGGCTGATCGCGAAGTGGCGGCGATGTCCGACTTCGTCGTCGGCGCCAACGAAGCCGGTTTCCATCTGGCCGGCGTCAACTGGGGCCGCGACCTGCCGGAACCGGAAGTGGCCGACATCCGCAACGTGCGTGCCGGTGACCGCGCGCTGGACGGTGGCGAACTGAAGATCGCCCGTGGCATCGAAGTCGGCCACGTGTTCCAGCTGGGCCGCAAGTACGCCGAAGCGCTGGATGCCACGGTGCTGGACGAGAACGGCAAGGCGGCGGTGATGGCGATGGGCTGCTATGGCATCGGTATCTCGCGCGTTGTGGCTGCCGCGATCGAACAGAACCATGACGATGCCGGCATCATCTGGCCGGACGCGATGGCGCCGTGGCAGGTGGTGGTGTGCGTGATCAACCCGAAGGGCGACGCCGCCGTGGCCGACGCCGCGGCCAACCTGCTGCAGGAGCTGCGCGATGCGGGCCTGGACGCGGCACTCGACGACCGTGGCCTGCGCCCGGGCGCGATGTTCGCCGACATGGAACTGATCGGCATCCCGCACCGCGTGGTGGTCAGCGAACGGGGCCTGGCCTCCGGTACCTACGAGTACCGCTCGCGCCGCGCCAGCGAAGCGGAAAGCCTGGACAAGGCCACCCTGCTGCAGCGCCTGCAGGGTTGATCAGGAAAAGACCGGGGCATGCCCCGGTCTTTTTTTACCTGACGCCCATTTGAGCAATATTGCAGCGGACATAATCCGGTCAAAATCGACGCAATGCAGCCGGGATGCTGCCAGGCCATGACCCGTCTGCATTTGTGCTGGGATTAATTCATCTTTATTCTGTCCCGCGACGCCATGGACTGGCTCGTCCCGTCCACTTATTAGTTTCCGGAGTAACCGTAAATGAGCATTGACCTGACCGGCCTGTCGGCACGCGAGCTGGGCGCCCTGATCCGTACCGCCAAGAAACAGCAGACCATCGTCGCCAAGCGCCGGCCGATCACCAAGGTCCGGGCACAGCTGACCAAGCTGGCCAAGACCGAGGGTTACACCATCGAGGAACTGTTCGGCGACGCCCCGGCCCCGCGCGCGCGCAAGGTGGCCAAGGTCGCCAAGGCACCGTCGAAGACCGCTGGCCGCAAGCTGGGCAAGGTTGCCCCGAAGTACCGCAACCCGGCCAACCCCAAGGAAACCTGGACCGGCCGTGGCAAGCAGCCGCGCTGGATGGCCGAGCTGACCGCCAAGGGCAACAAGAAGCCGGAAGATTTCCTGATCAAGAAGGCCTGAGGCCGGATCGGGATGCAATGAAAAACGCCGGCGAAAGCCGGCGTTTTTCATTCTTCGGTGTGTGGACCAACGGTCCACACCTACAGGGTTTTGCGAGCGGGCATCAGCAGGTTGCCGAACAGCAGGCCGGCGACCAGGGCCATCACCACGTTGAGCACGGTGAGGAACACGCTCTGGCCGGCACCCACGTCCTGCTGCTGGACCAGGGTCAGCACGCCGCGCAGGCTGGTGCTGCCTGGCACCATCATGATGATGCCAGGCAGGCGGATGATCGCACCCGGGCGGCCCACCAGGCGGCCGAACAGATTGCCACCGGCGGTCAGCAGCATCGCCGACAGGAAGATGCCGGCCGGCGCGCCCCAGGCGTGGCCACCGAACTTGGAGATCGCATATCCGGCCACCGAGGCGGCGATCACCCACGGGTAATCGCGGCGGTTGGCCTTGAACAGCATCGCGAAGGCGAACGCCGCGGTCAGCAGCGAGCCCCACTCCACCCAAGGCCCCTGCGGCCGCGCCGCGCGGATCACCGGGTCGAGGCCGAGCACGTCGGCCAGGGTCACCGCGATCATCGCGCCGACACTGAGTTTCATGATGGTGGTCAGCGCACCGGCGAAGCGCGCGGTCCCCGACACCCAGTGCTGGCTGGCCAGTTCATTGACCGCATTGGTCAGCGACATGCCCGGCAGCAGCACCACCAGCGAGGCGATGATCACTGTGTTGAGGTTGAGCGCGCCGATGAAGGACGCGACCAGGGTGGCGACCAGGCCGGCCAGCAGCGCGGCCAGTGCCTCGGCGGCTTCGCGGGTTGCCGGGCGACGGTCGGTGACCATGCCGAGCAGGCCGATCATCAGGCCGATGACACCGGCGGTGGCGATGTCCAGCCACGGCAGCTTCCACATGCCGGCCACGCCGGCCGCGCCGAGGGTGAACGAAAGGATGGTGCGCAGCTTGCCGCGCCGGCCCGGATCCTTGTCCAGCTGGCGCAATGCGGTGTGGCCCTGGGCAATGCTCATCCGCCCATTGGCCACTTCCTCGGCGATATGGTCGGCGACGCTGAGCTTGTGCAGGTCGTTCTCGCCGGGCGCCAGGCGGATCACGCGGGTGATGTCACTGGAGCCGATCGCCTGCGCCGGGTCGCTGAAGCTGAGGATGATACCGGTGGGATTCGACCACGGTTCACAATCCAGATCGAGCTGGCGGGCCAGTGCCACCACCGCCGTTTCCAGGCGCTGGGCCGTTGTGCCATAGCTGTGCAGGCGTCCGGCGATCTCGGAAACGAAGGCCACGCGCTGCGCGTAGCTGGCCTGGGGCGTGGGGATCGTGTGAGCGTCTGCGGACATGCGCCGTAGTATTACCTAGGCTGGGCCCTACCGGAGAAATTCATCCGAGTTCGACGCGAAGCCCAATACAGAACGGTTATGCTGCGACCCGAATGGCCCAAGTGACCCCGAACCACGCCCCCCAGCTCGAACAGGATGCCCATGACCCGGGCGTGATCCACCTGTCCGGCACCTGGACCTTGAAGACCGCGCTGGCCGCGGCCGAAGTCCTGCGCGGCGTTCCCGACACGCTGACCGGCATCGATGCCACCGCCATCGAGAAGATGGATTCGGCCGGCGTGCTGCAGGTGCTGCGCGTGGCCCATCGCGCCGACCTCGGCGAGGACGCACTGAAGTTCCGCCCGGATCACCAGGCGCTGGTGTGCACCATCGAGGAAGTGGCCGACGACCGGCCCAAGCCCAAGCGCGATTTCGGTGTGCTGGCGGCACTGGAACGGCTGGGTGTCAGCGTCCATGCCACCGGCCACAACATCAAGGCGCTGTGCAGCTTCCTCGGCGAGAACCTGGCCAAGGCGGCGCGCCTGGTCAAGGAACCCCGCCGCTTCCGGATGACCGCCACCGTGCACCAGATGGAGCAGGTCGGGCTGGACGCGGTACCGCTGGTAGCGCTGCTGTCCTATCTGGTTGGCGCGGTGATCGCCTTCCTCGGCTCGACCATCCTGCGCGACTTCGGCGCCGAGATCTACGTGGTCGAACTGGTCAACATCGCCTTCCTGCGTGAGTTCGCGGTACTGCTGACCGCGATCGTGCTGGCCGGCCGCACCGCCAGCGCCTTCACCGCACAGATCGGTGCGATGAAAGCGCGAGAGGAAATCGATGCGATGCGCACCCTGGGCCTGGATCCGATCGACCTGCTGGTGCTGCCACGGCTGCTGGCGCTGCTGGTCACCCTGCCGCTGCTGACCTTCATTGCAATGATCGCCGGCCTGGCCGGCGGCATCACCGTCGGTGCGTTCGACCTCGACATCCCGCCGCAGATGTACATCGCGCGCATGCACGAGACGATGGAAGTGCGGCACATGCTGGTCGGCCTGTCGAAGGCGCCGGTGTTCGCGCTGGTGATCGGCCTGATCGGCTGCCTGGAAGGCCTGAAGGTGGAAGGCACGGCGCAGTCGGTGGGCGAACGCACCACCTCCAGCGTGGTGCAGACCATCTCGCTGGTGATCATCATCGACGCCTTCGCGGCGTTGTGGTTCATGCACATGGACTGGTGACATGAGCACGCATCCGATGCCCGACGACATTCCCATGCAGGACGACGACGGCCACGACCTGGCCATCCGCGTGCGCGGGCTGGTCAACCGCTTCGGCAGCCAGACCGTGCATGAAGACCTGGACCTGGACGTGCGCCGCGGCGAGATCCTCGGCGTGGTCGGCGGTTCGGGCACCGGCAAATCGGTGCTGATGCGCTCGATCCTCGGCCTGCGCGTGCCCGACGAAGGGCAGATCGAGGTGCTCGGCCGCGACGCGCGCGCCGACGATGCCGAAAGCCGCCTGCACATCGAGCGCAACACCGGCGTGCTGTTTCAGGACGGTGCGTTGTTTTCGTCGCTGACCGTAGGCGAGAACGTGCAGGTGCCGTTGAAGGAGCACCACCGCGAACTGCCCGAGCGCTGGCATTACGAACTGGCGCTGCTGAAGGTAAAGCTGGCCGGCCTGCCCGCCGATGCGATCAACAAACTGCCCTCCCAGTTGTCCGGCGGCATGCGCAAGCGCGCCGGCCTAGCCCGCGCGCTGGCACTGGACCCGCCACTGCTGTTCCTGGATGAACCGACCGCCGGGCTCGACCCGATCGGCGCGGCCGCCTTCGACCGCCTGATCAAGACCCTGCAGGAAGCACTGGGGTTGACCGTGTTCCTGATCACCCACGACCTGGACACGCTGTACGCGATCTGCGACCGGGTGGCGGTGATCGCCGACCGAAAAGTGGTGGCCAACGCGCCACTGCCGGACATCGAGAAACTGGATCATCCGTGGATCCAGGAATACTTCCACGGACCGCGTGCGCGTGCCGCGCGCGGCGAACAGATCGAGAGTGCCTGAGCCATGGAAACCAAAGCCAACTACGTGCTGATCGGCGCGTTCACCCTGATCACCGGCCTGGCCCTGCTGGCCTTCGGCCTGTGGGCGGCCAAGTACTCCTCCGACCGTACCTGGCAGGAATACCGCGTGGTGTTCCGCGAGGCAGTAACCGGCCTGTCGGTGGGCAGCCCGGTGCAGTACAACGGCATCGCGGTGGGTTCGATCATCGAACTGAACCTGGTGCCGGACGACCCGCGCCAGGTGGTCGCACGCATCCGCCTGAACTCGACCACCCCGGTCAAGACCGATACCCGTGCCAAGCTGGCGATCACCAGCCTGACCGGCCCGTCGATCATCCAGCTCAGCGGTGGTACGCCGCAGTCGCCGGCACTGACCACGGTCAACAAGGACCCGGCGCCGATCATTCCGACCACGCCGTCGGCGCTGCAGAACATCACCGATGTGGCCAACCGCATCGTCGAGCGCATGGACCAGATCCTCAGCGACCGCAACGTGGCCTCGATCAACGCGACGCTGGCCAACCTGGAAACGATCAGCGGCGGCCTGGCCGACCGTGACCAGGGCACACAGGCGCTGCTGCTCAGCGCGCGCGATGCCGCCCGCAGCCTGGACACCACGCTGAAGACCACCAACGGCACCATCGAGCGCCTGGACAGGAACCTGGTGCAACAGCTGCCGGGCATCATCGACAAGCTCGACGGCACCCTGGCCAAGCTTGATTCGGCCGCCGGCAACGCCGACTCGATCCTTGGCGAGAACCGTGCCGCGATCAACAGCTTCGCCAACGATGGCCTCGGCCAGCTCGGCCCGACGCTGACCGAGCTGCGCGGCCTGATCCGCGATCTGCGCAGGGTCAGCGACCGCCTCGAGAACAACCCCGCGCGCTACCTGCTGGGCCGCGACGCACCGAAGGAGTTCGAACCCAAATGAGCCCGCCCCCCCTTCCGCGCCTGCTGCTGGCCGCTTCGATGGTCACCCTGCTGGGCGGCTGCTCCATCCTTGGCAGCAGCGAGAAAACCGCAGTGACGCTGTACTCGCCCTCGGTGCAGGTCAAGGCCGACCCGGCGTGGCCGCAGGCCAGCTGGCAGCTGGTACTGGCCAAGCCCAGCGCCGCGCGCATGGTCGACAGCCCGCGTATCAATGTGCGGCCGATGCCGTCGCAGCTGGAGATCTACAAGGGAGCCAGCTGGGCACAGCCGGCCACCGACATGATCGAGGACACCCTGCTGCGCGGCTTCGAGGACTCCGGCCGCATCCGCGGCGTGGCCCGCAGCACCGCCGGCATCCGCGCCGACTACAAGCTGTCCACCGACGTGCGCCGCTTCGAATCGGATTACCAGGGACAGGCCACGCCGACCGTGGTGATCGAGGTCAACGCCAAGCTGATCCATGTGGCCGACCAGCGCGTGGTCGCCGACCGTACCTTCCGTCAGGCGCAGCCGGTCGGCAGTACCGACGTGCCGGCGGTGACCGCCGCCTTCGAACGTGGCCTGCAGCAGCTGGCACAGGAGATGGTGGGCTGGACGCTGACAAGCGGGCAGGCCGATCAGCCGACCGTCGCGCGCTGACCGATCAGCGTGGCGTAATCCAGCGGAACGTCAGGTTGATCCGTTCACCCTGCACCCGTGCCATCTTCGGCAGCGCGTGCTGGTAGAACCGCTGTGTCTGCCCCGCCATCACCAGCAGATCGCCATGGCCGAGCAGGTACTCGGCCTTCCGCGCCGGGTCATCGCGCCGGCGCAGCAGGAAGCGGCGCGCCACGCCCAGGCTCAGCGAAGCAATCACCGGGGCCGGCCCCAGCTCCGGCTCGTCATCGCTGTGCCAGCCCATGTAGTCGCCGCCGCCGCGATAGCGGTTCAGCAGCACGCTGTTGAAGCGGCCGAAGCCTTCCGCCTGCAGGCGCTCGCGCATGGTCTGCAACGCGGGTGGCCACGGGTGCGGAACGAATTCAGCCCCGGAATAGCGGTAGCGCGCCTGCGGATCGCCGATCCAGCAACTCAGCCGCGGCGAATCCACCCAGTTGCCGAACATGCGGATGCGATGGACCTCCCAGCGGACTTCGGCCTGCAGGGCGGACAGGAGCCGGTCGGCATCGGCCGCGGCCAGCCAGCCCGGCAGGTGCTGGACGTCGGCATCGGGCAGGTCGTGGGGGAACAGCATGGCCACACGCTAGCACGCCGGTGTTTGCCGTCATGGCAGCCAGCACCGAAAATGGCGCCATGACCGTTTCCCACATGCCGACGCCGTCCGATTGCCGCCTTTCGTGGGACCCCGCCCCATGAGCGTGCGCCAGTCGCTGTTTCCGTTGCTGCGCGCCGTGTTCCGGGCCTTGCCGCTGCCACAGGCGCAGCGTGACCGGTTGCGCACCCGGCTGTTGGCGCGGCACGGCGACTGGGTACCGCCGCCACCCAAGGGCCAGCAGGACGAGGGGGGCACGCGCGCCAGCGCCCAGCTGCGCTGGCGTGCCGACGAGCAGGCGATCGGCCACGTGCCATGGCGTGAGGCGACCTTGCCGTCTCCTTTGCCGGCAACGCTGGTCGCGTTCTACCTGCCGCAGTTCCACACCTTCCCCGAGAATGACGCCTGGTGGGGCAAGGGCTTTACCGAATGGCGCAACGTAACCCGCGCGCTGCCGCAGTTCGAGGGCCACATCCAGCCCCGCCTGCCGGCAGACCTGGGCTTCTACGACCTGCGCAACCCTCAGGTGATGCGGGACCAGGCGCGCCTCGCAGCTGAGTACGGCATCGGCGCGTTCTGCTTCTATTACTACTGGTTCAGCGGCCGCACCCTGATGGAGGATCCGCTGCACCAGTGGCTGGCCGACGACAGCATCGACCTGCCGTTCTGCCTGTGCTGGGCCAACGAGAACTGGGCACGACGCTGGGATGGCCGCGACGAGGACATCCTGATCGGCCAGCAGCACAGCGCCGAGGACGATCTGGCCTTCATCGCGCATGTCGCGCCCTACCTGCGCGACCGCCGTGCCTTGAAGGTCGAGGGCCGGCCGATGCTGCTGGTCTATCGCCCGCACCTGCTGCCCGACGCCCGGGCGACCGCCGAACGTTGGCGCCGCTGGTGCCGCGACAATGGCGTCGGCGAGATCCACCTGGCGTACGTGCAGGGCTTCGAGCGCCCGGATCCACGCGACATCGGGTTCGATGCGGCAGTAGAGTTCCCGCCGAACATGAGCAACCCGCGTTCGTTGTCGGCGCAGCAGTGGCTGCTCAATCCGGCCTTCAATGGCGATGTACGCGACTGGCGCGAACTGGCTGCAGAAATCGCAGCCCGCCCGCTGCCGGACTATCCGCTTTACCCGGGCGTGAACCCGGGCTGGGACAACGAAGCGCGCCGCTCCGGCCGGGGCCGCGTCTACCTGCATGCATCCCCACGCGGCTACCGGGACTGGCTGCGTACCACGATCCATGAACGCCTGGCCCCGGCGCCAGCGAGCCAGCGGATGGTGTTCATCAACGCTTGGAACGAATGGGCAGAGGGCGCCGTGCTGGAACCGGATGCACGGCTGGGTCATGCCTGGCTGCAAGCCACCCGCGATGCACTCGTGCCTGCTCCGGCACTGCTTCGGAAACCGGCAGTGCATCTCCATGCCTGGTATCTGGAAACGCTGCCGGACGTCCTGTCCGCGCTGCGCGAAGCGGCACTGGACTGGACAATCGTGGTGACCACCCCGGCACACCAGGCGGAGCCGGTGCGGCAGGCCCTGGTGGCGCATGGGCTCGAGGGTGAGGTCGTCGCCGTGGACAACCATGGGCGTGACATTCTTCCGTTCCTGGAGGTCGCCGAAGGGCTGCTGCAGACCGGCCACGATGTAGTACTGAAGCTGCACACGAAGCGTTCAACGCATCGCGCCGATGGCGACCAGTGGCGCCAGGAACTCCTGCAACGGCTGGTGCAGGGCGGACGTGCCGCGCGCATCCATGCCGCGTTCCAGGCCGATCCAGGGTTGGGCATGGTGGTGGCCGAAGGGCACCTGCTGCCGGTCGCCGATTTTGTCGGTGGCAATGGTCCCGCATTGGCGCGGCTGCAGGCCCGGCTGGGACTGGAAACGCCGGTGGACGCCAGCCGTTTTGGTGCAGGCAGCATGGGTTGGTGGCGGCTGCAGGCCCTGCGCCCGTTGCTGGACGCGCATCTGCATCGCAGCGCGTTCGAGGACGAGCAGGGCCAGATCGATGGAACGCTGGCCCATGCCATTGAACGTGTGCTGGGCGCCTGCTGCGAACACGCCGGACTGCGCGTCACGACAGCCGCAGCGTGCCTCGGTGAGGCCGACCCGGAGGCCGGCAGCAACGAATACGCTTACGCCCGACGCAGTTGAGGGCGGAGGGGGCACCGCGCGCCCCTTCCACCCATCGTTCAGCCGCGCTGGAACGCCACGCCGGTCTTTTCCTTCAGCTCGTCATCACTGACGCCCGGCGCCGCTTCCGCCAGCAACAGGCCCTTGTCGGTGACGTCGAACACGGCCAGATCGGTGATGATGCGGTCGACCACACCCACGCCGGTCAGCGGCAGCGTGCATTCGGTCAGGATCTTGTGCTCGCCGTTCTTGGCGGTGTGCTCCATCAGCACCACCACGCGCTGCACGCCGGCCACCAGATCCATCGCGCCGCCCATGCCCTTGACCATCTTGCCGGGCACCATCCAGTTGGCCAGGTCGCCCTTGTCGGTGACCTGCATGGCGCCGAGGATGGCCAGGTTGACGTGACCACCACGAATCATCGCGAAGCTGTCGTGGCTGCCGAAGTAGCTGGCACCGGCACGCGCGGTGACGGTCTGCTTGCCGGCATTGATCAGGTCGGCGTCCACTTCGGCGTCGGTCGGGAACGGACCGATACCGAGCAGGCCGTTCTCCGACTGCAGCCACACATCCACCCCTTCGGGGATATGGTTGGCGACTAGGGTCGGCAGGCCGATGCCCAGGTTCACGTACGCACCATCGGTCAGTTCGCGGGCGGCACGCGCCGCCATCTCATCGCGGGTCCACGCCATGTCAGTTGCCCTCCGCGCGGATGGTGCGCTGTTCGATACGCTTTTCAGGATGCGGGTTGTGCACGATGCGGTGTACGTAGATGCCCGGCAGGTGCACCTGGTCCGGATCAATGGCGCCGACTGGCACCACCTCCTCCACTTCCACGATGCAGACCTTGCCGGCCATCGCGCAGGCCGGATTGAAGTTGCGCGCGGTCTTGCGGAACACCAGGTTGCCCGCTTCATCAGCCTTCCACGCCTTGACCAGCGCCACGTCGGCGCGCAGCGCGGTTTCCATCACGTAGTGCTTGCCGTCGAACTCGCGGGTTTCCTTTCCTTCAGCCACCACCGTGCCGTAGCCGGTGGCGGTGAAGAACGCCGGAATGCCCGCACCGCCGGCGCGCAGGCGCTCGGCCAGGGTGCCCTGCGGGTTGAACTCCAGCTCGAGCTCGCCGGCCAGGAACTGCCGCTCGAATTCCTTGTTCTCGCCCACGTAGGACGAAATCATCTTCTTGATCTGCCGGGTTTCCAGCAGCTGGCCCAGGCCGAAACCATCAACGCCGGCATTGTTGGAGATCACGGTCAGGCCCTTGGCACCACTGTCGCGCAGCGCGGCGATCAATGCCTCGGGAATGCCACACAGGCCGAAGCCGCCCACGGCCAGCGTCTGGCCATCGGCGACCACCCCTTGCAGGGCCTCCGCCGCACTGGCGAAGCGCTTGCTGCGCTTGCCGGTGGAAGTCGATTGCTGCATTGCTGTACTACCCTGCACGTTGAGGATGACCGCATTCTAGCTGGAGGGCGGCGAAGGGCCTGGATGCGCCGCAGCATTGCACGGGCATCGCACAGGGTTCCGTAGAATGCCGGGTTCCCCTGCCAATGGCCGGCCCCGTGCCCGCCCCACCCTCGTTGATGGCCCATACCTACACCGAAGAAGACCTGCTCCGCTGGATGGAAGGCCGGACGCTGGAAATGAGTGACCATGGCCTGTCGGAAGTCCACAGCATGCGTCTGTTCGGTGACATTCTGGTCGCTGAGGTAAAGATCCCGGCCAAGTACTCCTACCGGGTGGAGATCGACCTGGCCGCCAGCCTTCGCCATCCGCGCAGCCTGCTGCGCAACCGGTGTTCCTGCCTGCTCGGCCACGACTGCATGCACGTGGCGGCTGTGCTGGCGCAGATGCTGCAGCAGATCGACCATACGCCCCCCATGCCCGACGACAGCAGCACGCTGCCAACGTTGCTGATCCGTTCGATGACGCCCGTCCTGCGCCTGCACACGGTCGAGTTCCGTCCGCCGTGGCTCGGCCCCCGCGACCCTTCGCAATGGGCCGATATCGCGACCGTGGCCTTCGAATACGACGAGCACGTGCGGTTCCTGGATGATCCGAGCCTGTTCGCACACGATCCGGAGGGCCAGCTCGCCCTGCTGCCCCGCGACCTGGTTGAGGAGTCACGGCGCGAGGCCGAGCTGCGCACGGTGGGACTGCATCGCGACACGGAGCCACGGGCGCCATTGGACGGCGCAGGCCCGCAGTTCCAGCTGCGCACCCATGACTGGACACGGTTCCTGCTGGACGACGTGCCGCGCCTGGAAGCCCTGGGCTGGAAAGTGGAGACGGACGACGATTTCCGCCATCGCATCACCCGGGTGGATGAGATCGGCCTGGACATCCAGACCGACCCGGCGGATGCGGGCTGGTTCAACCTGGGCCTGGACATCCAGGTGGAAGGCCGCAACGTGTCGATGGTTCCGCTGCTGCAGCAGGTGCTGCAGTCCGATCCCCGCTGGATGCGTGGCCAGCTGGACGCCATCGGCGATGACGAGAACATCCTGTTGATGGCAGGCGACAGCACCCGCCTGGCACTGCGGGCCGCTCGATTGAAGCCGATCATGGCGCTGTTGGCGGACCTGTTCGCCCAGCGTGGCGCGCCGCTGCGCTTGTCAGCGCTTGACCGTGGCCGCCTGCAGGCGCTGCGGGACACGGCGCGCCTGCAGTTCCGGGGGCGCAAGGACACCCAGGCGCTAGTGCAGCGCCTGATGCAGGCACCCGCACTGGGTGAAGTGCCGCCACCGACGGGGCTGGTGGCGACGCTGCGTCCCTATCAGCGTGAAGGCCTGTCGTGGTTGCAGTACCTGCGCCAGCAGGGTCTGGGCGGCGTGCTGGCCGATGACATGGGGCTGGGCAAGACCCTGCAGACACTGGCGCATCTGCTGCTCGAGAAGGAAAGTGGCCGCCTGGACCGGCCGGCGCTGCTGGTGGTGCCGACCTCGCTGTTGCACAACTGGCAGAGCGAAGCCGCACGCTTCACCCCTGGCCTGCGGGTGCTGCCCCTGCACGGACCGACGCGCGAAGCATTGTTCGAGGCGATTCCCGAGCATGATCTTGTGCTGACCACGTATCCCCTGCTGTGGCGCGACGAGCAGGCGCTGCAGGCACATGCCTACCATCTGCTGATTCTGGATGAAGCCCAGCAGGTGAAGAATCCGAAGTCACGTGCGGCCATTACCCTGCGCACGCTGCAGGCCCGCCATCGCCTGTGCCTGACCGGCACGCCACTGGAGAACCATCTGGGCGAGCTGTGGACGCAGTTCGACTTCCTGCTGCCCGGCCTGCTCGGCAGCGAGAAGCAGTTCAACCAGCATTGGCGCCATCCGATCGAACGTGGCAGCGACCACCGTCGCGCCACGTTGCTGGCGCAGCGTCTGCGTCCCTTCATCCTGCGCCGGCGCAAGGACCAGGTCGCGTCAGAGCTTCCGCCCAAGACCCTCATTACCCGTGCGGTGGACATGGAGGGCGGCCAGCGTGATCTCTATGAAACCGTGCGTGCCGCGATGGAGAAGCAGGTGCGCGAGGCCATCAGCGGCAGCGGGCTGGCGCGCAGCCATATCGTGGTGCTGGATGCCTTGCTGAAGCTGCGCCAGGTCTGCTGCGATCCGCGCCTGCTGCCGGGCGACGCCCCGGCACGCAATGCCGGCTCGGCCAAGCTGGAGCTGCTGCGCGACATGCTGCCGTCGATGGTCGAGGAAGGCCGGCGGGTCCTGGTGTTCTCGCAGTTCACCGGCATGCTGGCACTGATCGCGCAGGCGCTGGAGGAGCTCGGGCTGGCCTATGTGACGCTGACCGGCGACACCCAGGATCGGGTCACACCGGTGCAGCGCTTCATGCAGGGCGAGGTGCCGGTGTTCCTGATCAGCCTGAAGGCAGGTGGCGTCGGGTTGAACCTGACCGCCGCCGACACCGTCATCCACTTCGACCCCTGGTGGAACCCGGCGGCCGAAAACCAGGCCAGTGACCGCGCCCATCGCATCGGCCAGCAGCAGCCGGTGTTCGTTTACCGACTGATCGCTGCAGGCAGCATTGAAGAACGGATCGCCGAGCTGCAGGAACGCAAGGCCACGCTGGCCGACTCGATTCTCGAAGGCGGCGGCGCTACGGGGCCGCGCTTCAGCGAGGAAGACGTGCAGGCGCTGCTGGCGCCGTTGCCGGGCCTGCCCGGCAAACGTTCCCGTAAAGCGGGCAAACGGTCGACGCGAGCCTGACCCCCGAACGCCAGTCAGGTGGCGTTCCCCGATGGAAACGATTCCCATACGGGACTGGGACTACAATTGGGGGCTGAGCTCACAAAGGATCTGATCGATGCCCCTGCCCGCCTTCAAGGCCTACGATATCCGCGGCCGTGTGCCGGAAGAACTGAACGAAGACCTGGCCCGCCGCATCGGCGTCGCCCTGGCCGCACAGCTCGCTCCCGGTCCGGTGGTCCTCGGCCACGATGTGCGCCTGACCAGCCCGGCGCTGCAGGATGCGCTGGCCGCAGGCCTGCGTGGTACCGGCCGCGAGGTGATCGACATCGGCCTGTGCGGCACCGAAGAGGTCTACTTCCAGACCGATCACCTCGGTGCGGCCGGCGGCGTGATGGTGACCGCCAGCCACAACCCGATGGACTACAACGGGATGAAGCTGGTCAAGGAGAATGCCCGTCCGATCAGCTCCGATACCGGCCTGTTCGCGATTTCCGACGCGGTCGCCGTCGATACGTCCGAGGCCCAGCCGCCGCGCGCCGGGCAGACCGCCCAGCATGACAAGAGCGCCTACATCCAGCACCTGCTCAGCTATGTCGATGCCAGCAAGCTCACGCCGCTGAAGCTGGTGGTGAATGCCGGCAACGGCGGCGCGGGCGCCATCGTCGACCTGCTGGCACCGCACCTGCCGTTCGAGTTCATCCGCATCTGCCACGAACCCGACGGCAACTTCCCCAACGGCATTCCCAACCCGCTGCTGCCGGAAAACCGTGCCGCCACTGCCGACGCCGTGCGCGAGCACGGTGCTGACTTCGGCATCGCCTGGGACGGCGACTTTGATCGCTGCTTCTTCTTCGATCACACCGGCCGCTTCATCGAGGGCTATTACCTGGTCGGCCTGCTGGCCAAGGCCATCCTCGCGCGCAATCCCGGCGGCAAGGTCGTGCATGACCCGCGCCTGGTCTGGAACACCGTGGAGATGGTGGAGCAGGCGGGCGGCGTACCGGTGCTGTGCAAGAGCGGCCATGCCTTCATCAAGGAAAAGATGCGCGCCGAGGATGCGGTGTATGGCGGTGAGATGAGCGCCCACCACTACTTCCGCGAATTCGCCTATGCCGACTCCGGCATGATCCCGTGGCTGCTGATCGCCCAGCTGATTTCCGAAAGCGGCCGCTCGCTGGCCGACTGGGTCGAAGACCGCATGGCGGCCTATCCGTGCAGTGGCGAGATCAACTTCAAGGTGGCCGATGCCAAGGCCGCTGTGGCCCGCGTCATGGCGCACTTCGCGGCGCAAGCGCCGGTACTGGACCACACCGACGGCATCAGTGCCGACTTCGGCGACTGGCGCTTCAACCTGCGCAGCTCCAACACCGAGCCGCTACTGCGCCTGAACGTAGAAGCCCGCGGCGACGCAGCGCTGATGCAGGCCCGCACCGACGAAATCTCCCGTCTCATCCAGCAGTAATCAAGGAAGATCATGAGCAACATCCAGCCTGTCATCCTCTCCGGTGGTTCCGGTACCCGCCTGTGGCCGCTTTCGCGCGAGGCGTATCCGAAGCAGTTCCTGCCGTTGGCCAGCGAGCTGACGATGCTGCAGGCCACCTGGCAGCGCGTCGCTCCCATCGCCGCGCATGGCCCGCTGGTGATCGCCAACGAGGAGCACCGCTTCGTCGCTGCCGAGCAGTTGCAGCAGGTCGGCGCCGAGCCGGCTGGCATCATCCTGGAGCCGGTTGGCCGCAATACGGCGCCGGCGATCGCGGTCGCAGCCCTGGAGGCCACCCGCGATGGCGCCGATGCGCTGCTGCTGGTGCTGCCCTCGGACCATGTGATCACCGATGAGGCCGCGTTCCGCGCTGTCGTGCAGGCTGCAGCCAGCGCTGCCGAGGCCGGCAAGCTGGTGACCTTCGGCATCGTGCCGAGCGGTCCGGAAACCGGCTACGGCTATATCAAGGCCGCCGATGGGCAGGGCCTGCGTGCGGTCGAGCGCTTTGTCGAAAAGCCCGACCTTGAGACCGCCACCGGTTACGTCAGCAGCGGCCAGTATTACTGGAACAGCGGCATGTTCCTGTTCAAGGCCTCGCGCTACCTGCAGGAACTGAAGCACTTCCAGCCCGACATGCTGGCCGGCAGCCGCCAGGCCTGGCAGCAGGCCCGTCGCGATTCGGATTTCACCCGTCTGGACAAGGACGCCTTCGCTGCGGTTCCTTCCGACTCCATCGACTACGCGGTAATGGAAAAAACCGCAGACGCCGTGGTGATTCCGCTGGACGCCGGCTGGAACGATGTCGGCTCGTGGACAGCCCTGCGCGATGTCTCGCAGCAGGACGGTGATGGCAATGCGCATCAGGGTGATGTGATCGCCATCGACTGCCGCAACACCTATGCCTATGCACAGCGTCTGGTAGCACTGGTCGGCCTGGATGATGTGATCGTGGTCGAGACGGACGATGCAGTGCTGGTCGGCAAGGCCGATCGCATGCAGGAGGTCAAGACCGTGGTGGCGCAGCTGAAAGCCGAAGGCCGCAGCGAGGCCACCTGGCATCGCAAGGTCTACCGCCCGTGGGGCGCCTACGATTCAATCGATAACGGCGAGCGTTTCCAGGTCAAGCGCATCACGGTCAAGCCCGGCGGCACGCTCAGCCTGCAGATGCATCACCATCGCGCCGAGCACTGGATCGTGGTCAGCGGCACCGCTGAAGTGACCCGCGGCGACGAAGTGATCCTGCTCAGCGAGAACCAGAGCACCTACATTCCGCTGGGTGTGACCCATCGCCTGCGCAATCCGGGCAAGCTGCCGCTGGAACTGATCGAAGTGCAGTCGGGCAGCTACCTGGGCGAGGATGACATCGTGCGCTTCGAGGACACGTACGGGCGCAGTTGAGCCGACGCCCTGCAGCGAGTGCCGACCGTTGGTCGGCACACTGTGGATGCACGCGACCACCAACGGTGGTCGCCTACCCGGTCAGGCAATCTCCGCCATCACCCGCTTCAACCCGTCCTGCCATGCCGGCAGCACGATGCCGAAATCCTGCTGCAGCTTGCGGTTGTCCAGCACCGACCAGGCCGGGCGCTTGGCCGGCGTCGGATACTCGGAACTGGGAATCGCCTCGACGGCCGGCACCTTCGCCAGCACACCGTTAGCCAGCGCTTCGGCGAAGATCGCCTCGGCAAACCCATGCCAGCTGGTCTGGCCACTGGCCGTCAGATGCCAGGTTCCCGACAAGTGGCCCGGGTGCTGCAGCGCCTGCGCGGTGACATTGGCGATCAGCGCCGCCGGAGTGGGCGTGCCGATCTGGTCGGCGACCACCCGCAGCTGATCGCGCTCGGCGCCCACTCGCAGCATCGTGCGCAGGAAATTGGCGCCATGTGAGGCATACACCCACGCCGTGCGGAATATCAGGTGGCGGCCACCGGCGGCGCGCACGGCGTCTTCGCCATCCCGCTTGCTGGTGCCATACACGCCCAGCGGCGCGGTTGGCTCATCCTCGCGGTAGGGCGCGCTGCCCTGGCCATCGAACACGTAATCCGTGGAGTAATGCACGAACGGCACGTCGTGGGCGGCGCACCAGCGTGCAATCACGCCCGGTGCCTGCGCGTTGGCGGCGAAGGCCGCCTCGGCATCCTGCTCGGCACGATCCACGGCCGTGTAGGCGGCCGCGTTGACCACCACCGACGGCTGCAACCGGTCCAGCAGCGCCGGCAGGCTGTCGGGCTGGCCGAAATCCGCCACCTCGCAGGCACTGCCATCGGCCAGCTGCCCGCTGCGGGTGGTGGCAATCACCTCACCGAGTGGCACCAGCGCGCGCAGCAGCTCCTGGCCGACCTGGCCATTGCCACCGAAAACCAGAACGGTCATGGCACGTAGACCGGCAGGCGGTCTTCGGCAATGTCCTTCAGGAAGGGTGCGCTCTCATCCTTGGCCGACAGGGTCGGTGCGCTCACCGGCCAGTCCACCGCGATGTCGGCATCGTTCCAGCGCACGCCTGCATCGAAGTCCTTCAGGTAGACCTCGGTGCACAGATAACTGAACACCGCGCGCTCGGAGAGCACGGCAAAGCCATGCGCGAAACCCTCCGGAATCCAGAACTGCTTCTTGTTTTCCGCACTCAGCACCACCGCTTCCCACTGGCCGAAGGTCGGCGAGCCGCGACGGATGTCGACAGCCACGTCGTAGACCTCGCCTTCCAGCACGCTGACCAGCTTGCCCTGCGGGCGCGGCCACTGGTAATGCAGGCCACGCAGCACGCCCTGTGCCGAGGTGGACACGTTGCTCTGCACGAAGCGATCCGGCAGGCCCAGTGCAGCAAAGCGCTCGGCGTTCCAGGTCTCGAAGAAATAGCCACGGGCATCGCCGAACACGGCCGGTTCGATCACCACGCAACCGGGCAACTTGGTTTCAATCACTTTCACGGAACAACTCCTCGCAGGGCGAGCGTGTGCAGGTACTGGCCGTAGCCGTTCTTGATCAGCGGTGCAGCCAGTGCTTCCAGCTGTTCGGCATTGATCCAGCCCTTGCCGAAGGCGATTTCCTCCGGGCAGCAGACCTGCAGGCCCTGGCGGGTCTGGATGGTCTCGATGAAGTTGGAGGCTTCCAGCAGCGACTGGTGTGTGCCGGTATCCAGCCACGCATAGCCACGGCCGAGCGCTTCCAGGTGAAGATTGCCTTCTTCCAGGTAGCGCTTGTTGAGATCGGTGATCTCCAGCTCACCACGCGGCGACGGCTTCAGTTCGGCCGCGTAATCGCTGGCCTTGCCGTCATAGAAATACAGGCCGGTGACCGCATAGTTGGAGCGCGGTTTCTCCGGCTTCTCCACCAGATCGATCACCTTGCCGCTCTGGTCGAACTCGGCCACGCCGTAGCGCTCCGGATCATTCACCCAGTAGCCGAACACGGTCGAGCCGTGCACGCGTTCGTCTGCACGCTTGAGCACCTCGCGCAGGCCGTGGCCGTGGAAGATGTTGTCGCCCAGCACCAGGCAGCTCGGCTTGCCGGCGACGAAGTCGCGGCCGATAAGGTAAGCCTGGGCCAGGCCATCCGGACTAGGCTGCACCGCGTACTGGATGTCCATGCCCCATTGCGAACCGTCGCCCAGCAGCTGCTGGAACAGCGCCTGCTCGTGCGGGGTATTGATGATCAACACTTCGCGGATGCCCGCCAGCATCAGCACGCTGAGCGGGTAGTAGATCATCGGCTTGTCGTACACCGGCAGCAGCTGCTTGCTGACACCCTTGGTGATCGGATACAGCCGGGTGCCGGAGCCACCGGCGAGGATGATGCCCTTGCGCTGGGTCATGAGGTCTCCTGGGTTCAGGCCGCGGTGCCGATGCGCTGCAGACGGTAGCTGCCGTCGAGCACGCCGTTGACCCATGCCTGGTTGTCCAGGTACCAGTCGACGGTGAAGGTGATGCCCTGCTCGAAGGTGTAGGCCGGTTCCCAGCCCAGGTCGTTCTTCAGCTTGGACGCATCGATCGCATAGCGGCGGTCATGGCCGGGGCGATCGGTGACATAGGTGATCTGGCTGCTGCGCGGCTGGCCATCCGCGCGCGGGCGGCGCTGGTCCAGCAGTGCGCAGATGGCCTGCACCACTTCGATGTTCTGCTTTTCCGAGTTGCCGCCGACGTTGTAGGTCTCGCCGACCTGGCCCTTGGCCAGCACGGTGCGGATCGCTTCGCAGTGGTCGGACACGAACAGCCAGTCGCGCACCTGCTTGCCATCGCCGTACACCGGCAGCGGCTCGCCAGCCAGCGCCTTGGCGATCACCAGCGGGATCAGCTTCTCGGGGAAGTGGTACGGGCCGTAGTTGTTGGAGCAGTTGGTGGTCAGTACCGGCAGCCCGTAGGTGTGGTGGAAGGCACGGACCAGGTGGTCCGAAGCGGCCTTCGACGCCGAGTACGGCGAATTCGGGGCGTACGGTGTGGTTTCGCTGAACTTGCCGGTCTCGCCCAGGGTGCCGTACACCTCGTCGGTGGACACGTGCAGGAAGCGGAAGGTCGCGCCCTGTTCGGCCGGCAGCGTCTTCCAGTAGTCACGGACCGCTTCCAGCAGGCCCAGGGTGCCCACCACATTGGTCTGGATGAAGGCACCGGGACCGTCGATGGAGCGGTCAACGTGGCTTTCGGCGGCGAAGTTCAGCACGGCATCGGGCTGATGCTCGGCCAGCAGGCGGGAAACCAGCGCACTGTCACCGATGTCGCCCTGCACGAACACGTGGTTGGCGTTGCCTTCGAGGCTGGACAGGGTCTTCAGGTTGCCGGCGTAGGTCAGCGCATCGAGGTTGATGACCTTGATGCCGCGGGCGACCGCCTCGAGAACGAAGTTACCGCCAATGAATCCGGCGCCGCCGGTGACAAGCCATGTGGGCACGAAAGGCATCTCCTTGAAGTGGGCAAATCTGCGGGCTGCGTCTGCAACCCGCCGCACGTTGACCGCCAAGGATACATGCCCAGCCGCTCGCCCCCCCAACACCTGAATGAACAGGCGCTAGCCGGCCATCCCGCCAGCAGGGTCGGACTCGGCCTGAAGCATCCAGACCTTGATGTCCGCAGGCAGCAGCCGCATCACCGGCGCGAGCACGCTCAACGCGGCCGTGAGCGCCATGGCCTTGGCCGTCGACACCGACCGGTCGTAGCGGATGCGCGCGTACAGACCTTTCACGCTCAGGGAAGGCAGCGTACGGGCGTGCTGCAGGCTCAAACCGGTGCGGGTGCCAATCGCGCGCATGCTGCCGTCGTCCAGGTAATGCACGTGTGGCGACGGGAACCCCTTCTGCCACAACCGCTCGAAGCTGGCAGGTGCCCCCATCCGGGCCATCACCCGCGCGACCCGGTAGAGCACGCCCGTGCGTGCCGGTGCATTGATCACCACCACCCCCCCGGGGCGAAGGACGGCCGTGCAGGCCCGCATCGCAGACAGGATGTCGGGGATGTGCTCCATGACGTCATTGAAGACGATCACGTCAAATTTCTCACCCGCCTGCAGTACATCCGGGAAAAACCCCCGGCGTACGGGCAAGCCGCGCGCGCTGGCCGAATCGGCTACGCGGGCGTCGGGCTCGATGCCCACGACCTCGAAATGGCCCTCGGTGGCCTGCAGGAACCAACCATGGGCACAACCGACATCCAACAGCCGCGGGCGCCCCTCCGCCCGCTGCGGAAACCGCGCTGCCAGATCCTCGGCCAGCACGGCGAAGTTGCGTTGCCGAAGGTCACTCAACCCCTCTTCGCGAAGCACCTCGTCCAGCACCTCGCGATCCCCCTGCACGTCGATATCCACGCGAAGCGAGCTTCCCTCGTAACTGCACCGGCCGCATTGCAGGTGCCAAGGCTGCAGCCCAGCCTTGAGCTGCCCCTCACAGGCAGGGCATTGATCGAATCCCATCAACATCGTCTCCAGGTTCTGACGCACGCATGACCCGCTCTCCCCGGGCCCGGGAAACATCGTGGCGACTTCAGTGACCACCAGAGCATAACGCCCGCATCCGCACCACCATGTTGCACACGCAGCACGCCAACGCGGGGACGCCGTAGCGGCTCCACCCAACCATACGCATTCGCATGGTCACCCCAAGCCAGCTAGAATCGGGATCCCACCCCCGAACCGGTTGCTGTTGCAGGACCGGATGATCTCCAGCAACTGTGAGCCGGCCAGCGGCCGGTACTACAAGGACCCCGTACAAGATGAAAATCCTCGTCGCGTACAAGCGCGTGGTGGACTACAACGTCCGCATTCAGGTCAAGCCGGACGGTTCCGGCGTGGTCACCGACGGCGTCAAGCTGTCGCCCAACCCCTTCGATGAAATCGCCCTGGAAGAAGCGTTGCGCCTGCGCGACAAGGGCATCGCCAGCGAAGTCGTGGTTGCCACCATCGCCCCGGCCGACGCCCAGGCGCACCTGCGCAACGGCCTGGCCATGGGCGCAAACCGTGCCATCCACGTCGTCACCGACCAGGCCATCCAGCCGCTGACCGCCTCCCGTACCCTGCTCAAGCTGATCGAGAAGGAACAGCCGGACCTGGTGATCCTCGGCAAGCAGGCCATCGACGATGACGCCAACCAGACTGGCCAGATGCTGGCCACGCTGTGGGGCCGCCCGCAGGCGACCTTCGCCAGCAAGCTGGAAATTGCCGATGGCAAGGCCACGGTGACCCGTGAAGTCGACGCCGGCCTGGAAACGCTGGAAGTGGATCTGCCGGCCGTGGTCACCACCGACCTGCGCCTGAACGAGCCGCGCTTCATCAAGCTGCCGGACATCATGAAGGCCAAGGCCAAGCCGCTGGAAAGCCTGCAGCTGGCCGACCTCGGCGTTGAAGCCGCCGACACCTTCAAGACCACCCACTACGCCGCGCCGTCCAAGCGCAGCAAGGGCGTGATGGTCAAGGACGCGGCCGAACTGGTTGCCGCACTCAAGCAGAAGGGGTTGCTGTAATGAGCAGGATTCTCGTCATCGCCGAGCACCACGACGGCAAGCTCAACGCCGCCACCGCCAAGACCGTCAGTGCCGCCGCCGCCATCAGCGGTGCCAGCATCGACGTGCTGGTGCTGGCCGCCGACCCGGCCGCCGTCGCCGCTGAGGCCGCGAAGATCGCTGGCGTCGCCAAGGTCCTGACCGTGGCCAACGCCGCCAACGCCCAGGCCCTGGCCCAGGTGCTGGCGCCGCAGATCGCACAGCTGGCCAAGAGCTACACCCACGTGTTCGGCCCGTCGACCACCTTCGGCAAGGACCTGATGCCGTGCGTGGCCGCGCTGCTCGGCGTCAACCAGGTCTCCGACCTGATGGCCGTCGAAGGCAGCCACACCTTCAAGCGCCCGATCTACGCCGGCAACGCGATCATCACCGTGGAAGCGCCTGCCGACCAGATCGTGGTCGCCACCGTGCGCGCCGCGTCGTGGCCGGAAGCCGCCCAGGGCGGCAGCGCGGCCGTTGAAGCAGCCAGCGTCGAAGCTGCCCTGCCGACCCACACCCGCTTCGTCGGCCTGGCCGCCGGTGCCAGCGACCGCCCGGACCTGCAGAGCGCCAAGCGCGTGGTCTCCGGCGGCCGTGGCGTCGGTTCGGAAGAGAACTTCAAGGTCATCTTCCAGCTGGCCGACAAGCTCGGTGCCGCCGTCGGTGCCTCGCGTGCCGCGGTCGATGCCGGCTACGTGCCCAGCGACCTGCAGGTTGGCCAGACCGGCAAGATCATCTCGCCGGAGCTGTATGTGGCAGTGGGCATCAGCGGTGCGATCCAGCATCTGACCGGCATCAAGGACGCCGGCACGATCGTGGCGATCAACAAGGACGCGGATTCGCCGATCTTCGAGATTGCCGATATCGGTCTGGTGGGGGATCTGTTCACGATCCTGCCGGAGCTGGAAGCAGCGCTCTGAGCCCGTTTGCATGACGCTTGCACGGAGGGCGCCGCCAACGGTGCCCTCCCTTTCCGGACTTCTGTCGTATCCATGATGCCGCGCCTGTTTCGCTTCCTCCTTTCCGGTGGCTCGGCCGCCGCCGTCGAATATGCGATCTTCCTCCTGCTTCAGACCGGGCTGGGTACGGACTGGTTGCTGCTGAACCAATCAGTCAGCTTCGCCGGCGGCTTCATCGTGAGCTTCATGCTCAATCGCCACTGGGTATTCCGCAGTGAAGGAGCCTGGGGCGCGGAACTGGCCAGGTACGGGCTCCTGGCTGTAATCAACCTGATCCTGGGCAATGTCGCAATCAGTCTGCTGGCAGGCCCTCTCGGCGTTCCGCCACTGCTGGCGAAACTGATCGTGATGGTCATGGTGGCATCCTGGAACTACGTCATCTTCTCCCGACTGGTCTTCCGGCAGCGCCCGATGGCCTGATCCTGCAGGCCCTGGCGCCATCACCACCTTCCTGAACACCTTGGCGGAGCCCTCTCACGGCTTGCCCTAGAATAGGCCCCCCAAACCTTCGTACCTCCAGGTTACTTCGAATGGCAAAGACCCCGAACTCGCTCGGCCTCGGCACCCGTGCCATCCATGCAGGACAGCAGCCCGACCCGAGCACCGGCGCCATCATGACGCCGATCTACGCCACTTCGACCTACGTCCAGGAAAGCCCCGGCAAGCACAAGGGCTATGAGTATTCACGTACCCAGAACCCGACCCGCAACGCCTACGAGGCCTGTGTCGCCAGCCTTGAAGGGGGCACCGCCGGCTTTGCATTCGCTTCCGGACTTGCCGCTGCGTCGACGACGCTGGAGCTGCTGGACGCGGGCGACCACGTCATTGCGATGGACGATCTGTATGGCGGCACCTACCGCTTGTTCGAGCGCGTCCGTCAGCGTTCGGCGGGGCTGGAGTTCACCTATGTCGACCTGAACGACCTGGACGCGGTACGGGCAGCGATACGGCCCAATACCCGCATGATCTGGGCGGAAACCCCCACCAACCCCATGCTCAAGGTTGTGGACCTGGCCAAGCTGGGCACCTTCGCCCGCAAGCAGGGCCTGCTCCTGGTCGTGGACAACACCTTCTGCTCGCCGATGGTGCAGCGTCCGCTGGAGTACGGCGCCGATCTGGTCCTGCATTCCGCAACCAAGTACCTCAACGGCCATTCGGACATCGTGGGTGGCATCGTGGTGGCCGGCAGTGATGCCCTGGCCGAACAGATGGCCTTTCTGCAGAACTCGATCGGAGCCGTGGCCGGCCCGTTCGACTCCTTCCTGGCCCTGCGTGGCCTGAAGACGCTGCACCTGCGCATGCGTGCACACAACGAAAGTGCGTTGGAACTGGCCCGCTGGCTCGAACGCGACAGCCGGATCGAAGCTGTGATCTACCCTGGCCTGAAGAGCCACCCGCAGCACGCTCTGGCCAAGCGCCAGATGGATGGCTTCGGCGGGATCATCTCCGTGCGCGTGAAGGGCGGCAAGACCAAGGCCCGCCGCATGCTGGAACGTTGCGAACTGTTCGCACTGGCCGAATCGCTGGGTGGGGTGGAGAGCCTTATCGAGCTGCCGGCGGTGATGACCCACGCGTCGATTCCGCCGGCCCAGCGCAAGCGACTGGGCATCACCGACAACCTGATACGTCTGTCGGTGGGCACGGAAGATCTGGCCGATCTCCGTCACGAACTGGACGCTGCCCTGGGACGTTGAGCCAGGTCTTCATTGATTCCACGCCGCCGCGCCAGCGGTGGCTTGACGCCGCGTCCTGCACGCGGTGACCGTATTGAACCCGCGAGAATTCCTTGATGAATGAAGCACTCTCCGACCTGGGACGCAGCCTGCGCTCCTGGCGCCTGTGGACATTGCTGGGCTGGCTGGAAATCCGCCAGCGCTACGCCCGCTCCCGTGTCGGTCCGTTCTGGCTGACGATCAGCATGGGCGTGATCATCGCATCCATCGGCATGGTCTACGGCACCCTGTTCGGGCAGAAGCTCAGCGAGTACCTGCCTTACCTGGCGACCAGCCTGGTCATGTGGGGGATGTTCACCAGCACCGTGCAGGAGGGCAGCAACGCGTTCATTTCCAATGCCGCCTACATCCGCCAGGTCTCAACGCCGAAGTTCATCTACATCCTGCAGGTGCCGTGGCGCAACCTGCTGATCCTGTGCCACAACATCGTGATCGTGGTGGCGCTGCTCGCCATCTTCGGCGTGAAGCGCTGGGACACCCTGCCGCTGGTCATTCCCGGCCTGGTCCTGGTGGTGCTCAATGCAACCTGGATGGCGACCCTGTCCGGACTGCTGTCAGCGCGCTTCCGTGACTTCCCGCAGATCGTCGCAGCGATCATGCAGGTGGCCTTCTACATCACCCCGATCATGTACAAGCCGGAAGCGCTGACCAAGTATTCGTTCATCGTCAACCTCAATCCCCTTGCCTATCTGCTCAACGTCGTGCGCCAGCCTGTACTGGGCGAGGTTCCGTCCGTGCGGACCTGGGGAGTGGCCATTGCCATGGCCGTTGTCGGCTGGATCGTCGCCCTGGTGATGGTCCACCGTTATCACAAGCGCATCGCGTACTGGGTGTAAGGATTCCACATGGCTTTCATTGAACTGGAACACGTCAGCCTCGATCTTCCGATCTACGAGGTGCACGGCCGCTCACTCAAGCGCCAGGTGATGCGCCTGGGTCGCTCCAATGCCGTTGCCGACAGCAACGACGGCGTCATCATCGTCCGCGCCCTGCAGGACGTCAGCGTTCGCCTGGAGACCGGTGATCGCGTCGGTCTGATCGGCCACAACGGCGCCGGCAAATCGACCCTCCTGCGCGTCCTTGCCGGCATCTATGCCCCCACCGGAGGCATCATCCGACGCGATGGCAAAGTGGTTCCGCTGCTGGACATCAGCCTCGGCATGGACGACAACTCCACCGGTTGGCAGAACATCCGATTGCGCGGCCTGCTGCTGGGCATGACCAAGAACGAGATCATCGAAAAGCAGGAGGGAATCGCTGAATTCAGCGAACTCGGCGATTATCTCGACCTGCCCATCCGGACCTACTCCAGTGGCATGCGCGTACGTCTGGCATTTGCCATTTCCACGGCGGTTGATGCGCAGATCCTGCTGCTGGACGAAGTGATGGGCGTGGGCGATGCCGGCTTCATGCACAAGGCCAAGCAGCGCCTGGCAGATCTTCACGGCCGTTCGGACATCGTCGTGCTGGCCATGCACTCCAACGAAGAGATCCGCCGTGTCTGCAACAAGGTGATCTGGATGGACAACGGTTCAATCCGGATGTACGGCGATACCGCGTCGGTGGTGTCCGCCTATGAGCAGTTCGTCAACGGACATTGAGTCCCCGTCCCACCCTCCGGTACCCCTGATGACGCACCCCATCCAGCCAGCCTCCAATGCCAGCCACTCATCGCCGCAGTCCTCTTCACCGGAGATGATTGCGAGCTGGCTGATGGATACCCTTCGACCACAGCAGGTGATCGATGCGGCTGGAGAAGGCTCGTCCCTGTTTGCAGCTCTGGTCGATCTGGCCGCTTCGCAAGGGCTGCCGGTGCGTCCGGTCGAAGCACCGGACGCATTGGGCAGCACCAAGCTCAACGCATTGGTGATGCTGGCGCCGGACCAGATCAGTGATGGCTGGCAGCTCATGGACTGGATGCGGCGCCTGGACACCCATGGCGGGATCCTGCTGCTGGGCCCTCCGCCTCGTGAAAGCGCGATCACCGGCCACGCCCTGGCAGACGGCCAGCACTGGCTGTTCGTGGCCGATCCGGAATGGAGCATCGGAGCGACACCACCAGGATCAAGCGATCGGCCACAGATCGAAGAGCTCGCCTCCCTGGAAACGGCACAAGCCGTGCTGCTGGAGCAACGCCAGCACATGGAGCAACTGCGCAGCCAGATCGTGCAACAGGAAAGCAGCCTCACCGAGGTAGAACAGAATCTGCTGCGTGCAGAACGTCGCGTGGCGTCGCTGCGGCGCGCACTGGAAACATCCGGGATCACTTCCCAAGCGACGCTTGATCATCTGCACCGGGCCCAGAATCAGATCGGAGAGCTGCTCAATTCGCGCTCCTGGCGCGTGACCGCCCCGCTGCGCATGGCACACGTTGCCGTCTGGCGCGTTCGTTCGCTGCTCAAGCAGCTCCTGCATCTGTCCACGGCCACCATTCGCGTCGCCCGCCAGAACGGCATCCGCGAGGCCGGACGCCGGATCACCAGCCAGCTGCGGCAGCCCGCTGCATTGTTCCGCCAGGGCTCAGGGGCCGGAAGCTGGAAACTGAGGCCGGTCCATGCGCTTCCACCGGCAAGGCCGGCGAGCAGTTCGCAGCAGCTGCGCGTCCTGCTGGTGGCGGAAATGGGCATCGGGCAGTGCCTGAAATACCGCGTGCTGCAGAAGCAGCTGATGATCGAAAGCCTTGGCTACGACTGCACCGTCGTCAACTGGACTGATGTCGTCTCTACCCGCGACCTGCTCTCCACGCACAGCGTTGCCGTGTTCTACCGCGTCCCCGGCTATCCGGACCAACTGGAGACGATCGCCCTTGCTCGTGCGGCTGGCGTGCGTACGTTCTGGGAAGTCGACGATCTCATCTTCGACATCGAACACTACCGGAACAACAGCAACGTCAACGATCTCAGCCCAGTTGTGCGCAAGGCCATCCTCGAAGGCGTACCGCTGTTCCGGGAGGCGCTGCTGGCTTGCGATGCCTGCATCGCATCGACCACCGCCATGGCCGACGCCATGCGCGCAACCGGTGCGCCCGAGGTCTGGGTCGTCGAGAACGCACTGGACGTGGAGACACTGCGCGCAGCAGAGGAAATCGCCGCCGCACCGCCGCGTGGTGATGGATTGCTGCGCATCGTCTATGGCTCTGGTTCCAAGGCCCACGATTCCGATTTCCGTATCGCCGCTCCAGCGTTGCTACGCATTCTGAAGAAGCGCTATGACGTTCGCCTTACCATCATCGGTCATCTCAACCTTCCCGAAGCGTTCAACGAAGTCGATGCCCAGGTAGAGCGCCTGCCGCCCTCCGATTACCCGACCTACATGCGCAGGCTCGCCAGGTGCCAGATCAACATCGCACCGCTGGAGCGCACGGTCTTCAATGACGCCAAGTCCAACATCAAGTATCTGGAAGCGGCGATCCTGGGCATTCCCAGCGTCTGCTCCTCCAGCATGGAGTACCAGCAGACCGTCCAGCACGGCACCACCGGTCTGCTGGCCAGTACCGAACAGGACTGGGAAGAACAACTGCTGGCATTGATTGGGAGCCCCGGGCTGCGCCGCCAGATCGGCGAGAACTCGCGTCGCCATGTCGAGGATGACTACACCCCTGAAGCCGTAGCCAAGCACAGGCTGCTGCCATGGCTGAAGTCATTGGAACCGTCCGTCGAGCGTCGGCCACGTATTCTGGGCGTCAACATTTTCTTCGAACCACGCAGCTTCGGCGGCGCCACGATCGTGGCCGAGCAGATGGCACGTATCATCAATGCAGGCGGCCGGGCGGAATACGCGACATTCACCACCCTGCCGGCCACCGATGTGCATGCCTACAAGGTGACCCGCTACGAATCGAGCGCGGGCGAGGTGTTCGCCATGGGTCTGCCGCATGAGCACGATCAGGCCCTGCATTTCGACAATCCCTATCCCACGCATGGGTTCCGCGAAATCCTCCGTGCCTGGCGTCCGGACGTGGTTCACATCCATTCCATCCAGGGCATCGGCATCCAGATCGCGGAAGTCTGCCAGGCCGAAGGCGTCCCGTTCGTGGTAACGCTGCACGATGCATGGTGGATCTGTGCGCGCCAGTTCATGGTCAACGACAAGGGCCGTTACTGCTACCAGCGCAAGATCGACCTTGATGTGTGCTCGCGCTGCGTACCGCAGCCCGCAATGAACCCCTATCGCCAGTACCGCCTGCACGAAGTGTTGACCGGCGCAGCGTTGATGCTGTCACCCAGCAAGTTCTTCGCTGGTGTCTACGCCGACAACGGGTTTGATCCCGAGCGCCTGCGGGTCAACAAGAACGGCATCGTCAAACCTGCTTCGGCCATTCACCGCGAGCCACCCAGCACCCGCCCGCTGCGGTTCGGTTTCGTTGGCGGCGAGGGCCCGATCAAGGGAAGCGCCCTGATCAAGAAGGCTTTCGCAGGCCTGCCGCATACCAACTACGAACTGCATGTCGTCGACAACGAACTCAACCTCGGACGTCGTTCGATCTTCGAATCCAACTGGAAGGTTCCCGGCACCTTCAAGGCGGTCCCCGCTTACAGCCAGGAGACCATCGATTCGTTCTTCGGCAGCATCGACGTGCTGTTGTTCCCGACCCAGTGGAAGGAGAGCTTCGGCCTGTCGGTCCGCGAGGCATTGATCCGCGATGTCTGGGTGATCGCTACCGACGCAGGCGGTGTCATCGAAGATATCGTCGACGGCGAGAATGGCGACATCATCCCGCTGGATGATGATGGCAGCGCGCTGCAGGCCGCCATCAAGCGCCTGCTGGATGCGCCGGGCCAGCTCGACGGTTACCGTAATCCGCACGCCGCAATGGTGCGTCTGTTCGACGAACAGGCTACGGAACTGACCGACTACATGCTGGAAGTGATCGAGCGCCAGCCAGTGAACTGGCGCGACCCGGACGAACTGAACTGAACGAAGATGCCGTTGGCATGAAGCCAGCCGGGTTTCCACGAATTCAACGAAAAAGCCGCTGATCGTGAGATCAGCGGCTTTCTTTTTCATCAGGGCTCAGGGCAACCGCGCGGGAGGATGTCGTCCTGGTTTTCCGTTTCCAGGAATACGCAACTGTCCACGCGTTCCTGGCTGTGGCTTTCCCACACACTTACGCCGCTGCCATCGCGCGGCGCGACTTCCCCACCTACATAGGCTTTGCCATCCAGCTTGAACTCGGCGTAGCCATTGTCGGTGAGCTCTGACAGCTCGAAGGGCAGCACAAGCCGCTCTCCTCCCTGGGTCCACAGCCGCAGTTCGGCCTGCCCGGCATGCGTGGTCATATAGGTGCCAAACCGCACCGAGATACGCTTCAGGCCAGCAGGATCCTCGCTCTGTGCGGGCAGGAAGTGCAACGGCACGGTGTTGTCGGGCGTCAACGGTGGCGAGGGCTTCAGCTCAGGCGCCGCGATTGCGGACTGCGTCGCGCCAGTATGGTAGCGCTCGACCAGGAGCGAACAGCTCGCATACGCCATCCAGGCCAGGAACAGCATTGCCAGCCCGTGCCCGGCCTTGAACAGCAGGCCATCGCGCGGTGCTGCGTTGGCCGTCAGCGCCATCACCAGGCATAGACCCGGAATCAGCAGATAGCGCCCCTGAACGCCATCAACGGTCGTCGAAGCGGGATCGGTCCACTGCACCAGCAGGGCGAGGAAGGTCATCAAGACCGACGCCAGGCAGACCACGACCAGCGTCCAGCGCGCCAGGCTCTGGGTGCGCCACCCTTCCAGGTCGAGCGACAGCAGCATCAACACCACCAGCGTCAGCCCTGTCATGTGGTAGAAGGCAGGTGAGAAGGACGCGTCCAGCCAGCCCAGCACCCCGATGAACGACACGACGTAGAAGGACATCCGCGCCATGTTGGTCCAGGTCGCGAACAGGATGGAGGCCAGTTCACCGGGATGCGTGAGAAGGTGCAGCAGACGAGCTGCATGATCGATCCGATGGCTGCTGGGGGGATAGACCGTCGTCTTCACCGTGAACAGGGTCCATGCCAGTACGAACACACTGATGGCGATCGCAATGTACAGCTGCCGGCGCTCGCGCATCAGCCATGCTGCGACGAAGGGCAACAGCAGCATCGGCAGCATGTTCGCGCGACAGGCACAGACCAACAGGACACTTATATGGAGTGCAGCCACCGCCGTCGGTGGCGAGGCACGGCCATCGGTGGCGATCCGCATGAAAGCCGATAGGCCAACCAGCGCCACTGCTGTGGCCATGGGATCAAGCACCGCCGCGCCAAACAGAAACAGGTTCATCGGCAATGCGAGCAACGCCAGCACCACCGCCGAAGGCCGGTGGAGTCTAAAGGCCAGCAGCAACAGAACCCCGCAGGTCATCCATTCCAGCAGGCGGGCCAGCCGATAGGATTTGCCCACGCTCATGCCCAGCGCTTTGCCCATGCCCAGCCCCACGGCTTGTGGCGCGTACATCAGCGGGAAGTAGTAAGCGGTCCCCACTGCCGTCTGGAACTGCGGCTGGTCGCTCCACTTCACGCTGCCTGCCGCCTGCAGTTCATCAGCGGAGACTTTGCGCTGTGACGCTCCCTTCAGTGGTTCGAAGTACGACATGTACTGCACCAGGCCACTGTCGAGGTAGCCTCCCGAAGGGGACCCATCCACCGACTTCAACAGGATCTGCCCCTGCCCCATCATGTAGGCACGCTTGACGTGGTCGTACTCGTCAGGCGCCTGGAACGGCGGCGTGATCGCAGACAGGACCAGGCTGACCAGCAGGGTAGCGAGCAGGTACAGCGGCCAGACCTGAGGCGCCACACGCTCTGCCTGGGCGGACACGCGCATCAGGTATTCCCCACTTCAAGCGCCGACCAACGAAGCCGTGGATGAACAGCATGGCGGGGGGTTGCTGCGATGTCCTGGCCGAAGAAGGCAAGCAACAACTGCACACCCAGCAATATCGGCATCGCGGCCAGCATCACCGTACCGCTGCTGGCAACCTGCCCGGTACCAATGCTGGTCAGCCAATGCTGCAGGCCATAGATCATGCCGAACAGCAACAGCACCAGGCCGGCCGGCAGTTCGAACGACGCCAGAGACAGATTACGCAGGTAATAGTTGTAGAAAACGCGCTTGCCGAAGTTGCGCAGGTTCTTGAACAGGAACTCCGACAACACCTGCGAGATCTTCAGATTGCTGACTTCGTCGCCATACTTGGCGTGCATCGGCACATCCAGCACCACCGCACGCAGCGTGCTGAGCCGGAACAGCATGTCGGTCTCGAAGAAATAGCGCTTGCTGATCCGTCCCATCGGCAGGTGGCGCGCCACATCACGGTGGATGGCAGTGAACCCATTGGTGGGATCGAACAGGTCCCAATAGCCGGAGGAGAGCTTGGTCAGGAAGGACAGCCCTGCATTGCCAAACAACCGCAGCTTCGGCATCTGCGCAATGCGCTCGAGATCGAAGAAACGGTTGCCCTTGGTGTAGTCGGCTTCACCGGCGATGATCGGGCTGACGAAGCTTGGGATCAGCGCCGGGTCCATCTGGCCGTCACCGTCTACCTTGACGATGATGTCGATGCCGTCTTCGATCGCTGCGCGATACCCTGTCATGACCGCACCACCCACGCCCTGGTTCTCGACATGGCGCAGAACGACAACACGCGGATCGGTGCAGTTCGCTTCAACGAAGTCGCCACTGTTCATCGGGCAACAATCGTCCACCACATAGATCCGATGGATGTCACTCCCCATTCCATCAATAACGCCAAGAATGTGGTTGATGACCTTGTAGGACGGAATCACAACGGCGATCTGGACAGGCATGCGCACTCTCTGAAGTTCTCCGGGCTGGCCCCGGCGGGTAACAAAACAAGCCGATTGTGACATCTGCGACCTGTCCAGAGTGTGCAGGGGGCGAACCCGCCCCCTGCGCAGGACGCTTACTGCACGCGACGGCGCAGGTAGTTCAGCAGGTCGATGCGGGTGATCAGCCCCAGGAAGGCATCGCCGTCCATCACGATCGCCACCTGACCGCGGTCGAATACGGGCAGCAGGGCTTCGATCGGCGACTTCACGTCCAGACGGTCCAGCTTGCTGACCATGGCGGTGGCGACGCTGTCGCGGAAGCGGGCTTCGTCGCCATAGACGTGCAGCAGCACGTCACTTTCATCGACGATGCCCACCAGCTGGTCACCGTCCATCACCGGCAGCTGCGACACGTCGTACAGCTTCATGCGCTGGTAAGCGGTGGTCAGCAGGTCGTTCGGTCCGATCACCACGGTGTCGCGCTGGCCGTACGGGCGCAGGATCAGGTCGCGCAGGTCTCCATGCTGCGGGCGCTGCAGGAAGCCGTTGTCCAGCATCCAGTAGTCGTTGTACATCTTCGACAGGTACTTGTTGCCGGTGTCCGGCACCAGCACCAACACCTTCTTCGGCGTGGTCTGTTCCTTGCAGTACTTCAGGGCCGCCGCCAGCAGGGTGCCGGTGGACGAACCGCCCAGGATGCCTTCCTTGCCCAGCAGCTCGCGCGCGGTGTGGAAGCTCTCGGCGTCGCTGATGGCATAGGCCTTCTTGACGCGGCTGAAGTCGGAGATCGACGGCAGGAAGTCCTCGCCGATGCCCTCCACCAGCCAGCTGCCCGACTTGTCGTTCAGATTGCCGTCGTTGATGTACTCGGCCAGGATCGAGCCGACCGGATCGGCCAGCACCAGCTCGGTCTTCGGCGACAGCTTGGCGAAGGCGCGCGACAGGCCGGTCATGGTGCCGGAGCTGCCACAGCCGAACACGATGGCATCGAGGTCGCCGCCCATCTGCTCCAGGATCTCCGGGCCGGTACCGAATTCATGCGCGGCCGGATTGTCCGGGTTGCCGAACTGGTTGATGAAGTACGCGCCCGGGGTCTGCTCGGCGATGGTCTTGGCCAGATCCTGGTAGTACTCGGGGTGGCCCTTGGCCACGTCCGAGCGGGTCAGACGCACTTCAGCGCCCATCGCCTTCAGGTTGAAAATCTTTTCCCGACTCATCTTGTCGGGAACGACCAGAATGAGCTTATAGCCCTTCTGCTGGGCCACCAGGGCCAGGCCCAGGCCGGTGTTGCCAGCGGTGCCCTCGACCAGGGTCGCGCCAGGCTTCAGGTCGCCGCGCTTCTCCGCCGCTTCGATCATCGACAGGCCGATGCGATCCTTGATCGATCCGCCCGGGTTGGCGCTCTCCAGCTTCAGGTAGAGCTCGCAGACGCCGGTGTCCAGGCGCTGGGCCTTGACGATCGGGGTCTGGCCGATGAGTTCGAGGACGGAAGAATGGATGGGCATTCGGAGGACTTTCGGTTCGCGCCACGCAGGGCCGGACCGATGATTATCCGACGGATGGCGATGAAAGTCAGGTCGCTGCGGCAGCGGCGTGCCCGCCGTAAAAAAGAGATGCGGACGGCCCCGGATCGACGAGGAGACCGGTCCCGCCCGCATCGGTGAGTTGTGCCTGCAGGCCAAGGCACCACCGCTTGTGGTGCCTTGGCGCGGCCGCCTCATCGGCGGTGCCGCGATGCCGGGGCAGAAGCGCCCGGCGGGGCCATCGATGGCCGGGTCACGCCGTTCCGGGCGTGACGGGGTGCGTCAAAGCGTGGGGGACGTCGTTGGGAGCGGTGTTTCGTACATTCGCAGAAGTCGTTGCTTGGCCAGCAGCTTTTCGCGCTTCATGCGACCCAGGGTGACATCATCGATCGGGAGTACACCCAACTCCGCGTCCATGCACTTCTTGTTCAACTTGCGGTGCTGGTCATGGAGTGCCCTGAACTCCGGATCACGCGCGCGACGGGCGTCGATCTCGCTCTGGGGCTGATCTTCAAACATGATGGACCTCCTTCGACAGATACACGAACGCCCCGGCCGCAAGGCACGGGGCGTTGTTCATGGAGGAGCGCCGGTCGATGGCCACCTGGACGCCTGCAACGACCTGCGGCACTGGCCTGCGCACGTCGATTCGCTGCGGTTCGCGCCCTGTTTGCATCGGCCCGGCCCTCCCATCGTCCGGTCCGCGGCATTGCGTCCCGGACGATTGACCCTACGCCTGCTCAAGGCGGGGAACAAGACCCCTGCGGCAAAAAGACCGAACCCCGCCGGGGCGGGGTTCAGGCTGAATGCTCATCGCAACGAAAAACAAACAATATCAAGCAATTACGGGGCGATGATGACCTCGGCCGAACGCGCCTGGGTGGAGGCTGCCTTCTTGCCAGCGAGCTGGATCCGGTTGCTGGCGACACCGGCCGCGACCAGGGCATCGCGCAGCGCTTCGGCACGCTTCTGGCCTACGCCATTCGCGTTGTCGTAGGCCTCGATGCGCAGGCGGCCCTTCTTGCCGATGTTCAGGTATTCGGCCAGTGCCTTGGCCTGGTTGCGGGCCCCGCCGGACAGGCTGGAGGCGCCGGCGGCAAACGCATCGCCACGGAAGGTGAAGACCTCGCCGCGACCATCGAACTTCGAGGCCGGCAGTTTCTGACCGGACACCAGCTCGGCTTCCTCGCGGGCCAGCTTGGCGGCGTTCTGCTGGGCAGCGCTGAGGCGCTGCTGCTGCTTGCCGGCCACGCTGGTCAGGGCGTTCTCGGCGTCTTGGCGGGCCAGGGTTTCGGCCTCGGCGGCCTGGCGCAGGCGCTCGGCCTCTTCGGCCTGCATCTGCGCCTGCATGCGCAGCTGCTCGGCTTCCTGGCGGGCGCGGGCGGCGTCGCGGCGGCTGGCCTCGATCAGCAGGTCACTGCGGGTGCGATCGAGGCGATCGACCTCACGCGCGGCCAGTGCGGTACGCACGGCGGTCTCGGCAATCTCCACCCGGCGCTCGGCCAGGTAGGTGGCCAGCTCCTGGTCGCGGCGCTTGGCCTTGTCCAAGGTGGCAATGGCCTGCTGGGCCTGCATGCGCTCGAAGGCGCCCAGCTCAGCGGTATCCGGGTTGGCCTGGATCGCCATCAGGCGCTGGCTCAGCTGCGCCACCATCGGATTGTCGGCGGCCACGGCCAGGGTCGGCAGCGCCAGCAGCGCGGCCAGGGTTGCGGCAGTCATCGGCTTCACCGGCGATCCTCCCCGGTCGACAGCTGGCGTTGCAGCTGGTTGACCTCGTTGCGGCGCAGCTGCAGCTGGGCGGTCACGGTGGCTTCCTCGCTGCGCACGCGGGCCAGGTCGGCATCGGCGGCGGCACGCAGGGCCATTGCCGGGGCGTTCTTGCGCTCGCGGCGGTCGCCGGCGGCGCGCTGGGCCTGCTCCAGCCCCTGCCGGGCCAGCCCGATCAGGTCCGGGGCGTACTGGTCGGCATCGGCCTGGGTGGCCTTGTCGACCGCCTGCCGGGCCTGGGCCAGTTCCATCGCGCCATCCTGCGCCCAGGCGGGGGCAGACAGTGCGAATGCAAACGCCATCACATACAGGCTGTGGCGCATTCGTGCGAAGCTAAGTCGTTTCATTGGGGAGGCCGTACCGGTTGTCGGTTCACGGCCATTGTCGTCAAGCCGACACCGTGCTGGCAACGGGCGTCGGCCGTTTCGTTGGGGAAAATTCGCAATGGATATCGGCTACTTCCTGAAGCTGATGACCGAAAAGAACGCTTCGGACATGTTTCTGACCACCGGGGCACCGGTCTACATCAAGATCGAGGGGAAGCTCTATCCGCTGGGCAATACCGGCCTGCCGCCGGGCATGGTCAAGAAGATCGCCTACTCGCTGATGGACGAAGGCCAGGTACCGCAGTTCGAGCGCGAGCTGGAACTCAACATGGCCATCGCCCTGCCCGATGCCGGTCGCTTCCGCGTCAATGTGTTCAAGCAGCGCGGCGAAGTCGGCATGGTCATCCGTGCCATCCGCAGCCGGATTCCGAGCATCGAAGAGCTGAACCTGCCGCAGGTGCTGAAGGACGTCATCATGACCCCGCGCGGGCTGGTGCTGGTGGTGGGGTCCACCGGCTCGGGCAAGTCCACCTCGCTGGCATCGATGATCGACCACCGCAACAGCACCACCACCGGTCACATCCTCACCATCGAGGACCCGATCGAGTACCTGCACAAGCACAAGATGTCGATCGTCAACCAGCGCGAGGTCGGGCTGGACACCCATGCCTTCCACAACGCGCTGAAGAACGCGATGCGTGAAGCGCCGGACGTGATCCTGATCGGCGAGATCCTGGATGCGGAAACGATGGAGGCCGCCATCGCTTTCGCCGAGACCGGCCACCTGTGCCTGGCCACCCTGCACTCCAACAACGCCGACCAGACCATCGAGCGCATCCTCAACTTCTTCCCGGAAAGCGCGCACAAGAACGTGCTGATGAACCTCGCGCTGAACCTGCGTGCAGTGATCAGCCAGCGCCTGGTGAAGAACAAGGAAGGCCGTCGCCTGCCGGCCACCGAGGTGCTGATCAACACGCCGATGATCCGCGACCTGCTGCGTCGTGGCCAGGTGCACGAGATCAAGGCGGCGATGGAAGGCTCACTGGAGGAAGGCATGGAGAGCTTCGACCAGTGCCTGTTCCGGTTGGCCAAGGCTGGCACCATCGAGCAGGAGGAGGCCCTGCGCGCGGCCGACTCGCGCGATGGCCTGGCGCTGAAGTTCCGCCTGTCCGAAGGCAGCAGCGGCGAACACGACCCGTACGCGGATTTCTCGGCCGGCGCGCCGAGCATCACCCACGGGTTCTGACCTGGAAAAGGGGACGGAGGGGATTAAGTCGTTTATGGCACAAACGACTTAATCCCCTCCGTCCCCTTTTTCTGAAGGGTTCAGGGGCGGTCTCATCCAATGAGACCGCCAATCCGTAGGTTTCCGCAATGGAAACCATCCGCAAGCTTGCCATCCTGGCTGACGCCGCCAAATACGATGCCTCCTGCGCCTCCAGCGGCTCGGGCAAGCGCGACTCACGCGCCAGCGGCGGCATCGGCAGCACCGAAGGCATGGGCATCTGCCACAGCTATACGCCGGATGGCCGTTGCGTTTCGTTGCTGAAGATCCTGCTGACCAACTTCTGCGTCTACGACTGCGCGTACTGCGTGAACCGCGTGTCCAGCAATGTGCCCCGCGCGCGCTTCAGCGTGGACGAGGTGGTCGCGCTGACGCTGGACTTCTACAAGCGCAACTACATCGAGGGCCTGTTCCTTTCCAGCGGCATCATCCGCAATGCGGACTACACCATGGAGCAGATGGTGGAAGTAGCGCGGCAACTGCGCGAGGAACACCGCTACGCCGGTTACATCCACCTCAAGACCATTCCCGAAGCGTCGCCGGAACTGCTGGCCAGTGCCGGGCGCTACGCCGACCGGCTGTCGATCAACGTGGAGCTGCCCACCGAAGCCGGGCTGAGCGCGCTGGCACCGGAGAAGACCGTACAGTCGATCCGCGGTGCGATGGGCGAGCTGCGCTGGCGCATCGAGGAAGCCAAGGAAGCGCGCAAGGCGCCAGCATTGGTCGCGCCGGTGACCATCCGCAGCGCGCGTCCGCGCCCTCCCCGCTTCGCACCGGCCGGGCAGAGCACGCAGATGATCGTCGGCGCCGACGGCGCCAACGACCGGCAGATCCTCGCCAGCGCCGATGCGTTGTACGGCAACTACCGGATGCGCCGGGTGTACTACTCCGCCTTCAGCCCGATTCCGGATGCCAGCCGCCAGCTGCCGCTGCAGCCGCCGCCCCTGCAGCGCGAGCACCGCCTGTACCAGGCCGACTGGCTGCTGCGCTTCTACGGCTATGGCGTGGATGAAATCACCGATACCACCCAGGCCGGCATGCTCGATCTGGACATCGACCCGAAGATGGCCTGGGCGATCCGCCACCCAGAACGCTTCCCCGTGGATCTCAACCGCGCGCCGAAGGAAATGCTGCTGCGCGTACCCGGGCTGGGCGTGCGCAATGTGAAGCGGGTGCTGATGGCGCGCCGCCACGCTCGCCTGCGGGTTGCCGATGTGGCACGCCTGAAGGCGCCGATGAGCAAACTGCTGCCATTCGTGCTGCTGGCCGACCACCACCCGCGCAGGGCGCTGGACGATCCGGCGGCGCTGCGCGCCCAGTTGGCCCTCCCGCCCCGTCAGGGATCGCTGTTCGATGCCCCACCGCCAGCCTGACGCACAGCGCTGGTCGCTGCGGGTGGACCCGCCGTGGTCGCTGGAGGCCTGGCGCAACGGTGCGCGCGATGCCCTGTTGCGCGGCATCGCACCGGAACAGCTGGACTGGCTGGAGGGCAGCGACGCATCACTGCTGGATGCGCCGGCGGTCAGCTCCGCGCCCGTGCTGGCCGATGGCGACGTGCCGAACGTACCGCGCGACTTCCTTGAACTGGCGGCCACCTGCCTGTGTCATCGCGATATGCAGCGCATGGCCCTGTTGTACCGGCTGCTGTGGCGCATCACTCATGGCGAGCGCTCGGTGCTGTCGAATCCCGCCGATGCCGACGTGCTGCGCGCAACCGCGCTCGCCCAGGCCGTTCGCCGCGATACCCACAAGATGAAGGCGTTCGTGCGCTTCCGCGAGGTGCCCGGCCAGCCCGAGGCGTTCATCGCGTGGTTCGAGCCACAGCACCACATCGTCGATCGGGTGGCGCCGTTTTTCGCGCGTCGCTTCACCGGCATGCGCTGGGCCATCCTGACACCGTCACGCAGCGTGGCATGGGATGGGCAGGCACTGGCGTTCGGGCCGGGTGCACGGCGTGAGGACGCCCCGGCAGAAGATGCGCGCGAGGCGCTGTGGCAGACCTATTACGCCAGCATCTTCAATCCGGCCCGGCTCAATACCCGGATGATGATGCAGGAGATGCCGGCCAAGTACTGGCGCCACCTGCCAGAGGCGCAGCTGCTGCCGCGCCTGGTGCGCGATGCGGGCGATCGCGTGCAGGAAATGCATGACCGGCCCGCGCAGGCACCGCAACGGAAGATACCTGCGCGGGCGCTGGCGCCAATGCCCGCCGCCGACGCCAAGGGATTGCAGACACTGCGCCAACAGGCGCTGGCCTGCCGCCAGTGCCCGCTGTGGGAAGCGGCCACGCAGGGGGTGTTCGGTGAAGGCCCGGTCGATGCCCGGATCATGGTGGTCGGCGAGCAGCCGGGCGACGTCGAGGATCTGCGCGGCCAGCCATTCGCCGGCCCGGCCGGCCAGCTGCTGGACCGTGCCCTGGCCGAGCTGGGAATCGATCGCGCCACGCTGTACCTGACCAATGCGGTGAAGCACTTCCACCATGAGCGCCGCGGCAAGATCCGGCTGCACAAGCGTCCGGAAAGCCGCCACATCCAGGCCTGCCGGCCATGGCTGATGGGCGAGATCGCGCGGGTGCGGCCGCAGGTCATCGCCTGCCTCGGCGCAACCGCGGCAGCCTCGGTATTTGGTCGTGATTTCAATCTGTCACGCGACCGTGGACGCTGGCACACGCTGGAGGACGGCACCCGCGGCTACGCCACCGTGCATCCGGCGTGGGTGCTGCGGCAGGGCGATGGCGCCCGCCGCGAACAGGCCTATGCGCTGTTCCGCGATGATCTCGCGCAACTGCTGCAAGAAGGGGACGGAGGGGATTAGTCGTATATGCATTTACGACTTAATCCCCTCCGTCCCCTTTTTTTGGGTTCAGGCGGCGTCGGGCTGGTTTTCCGGGCGGGCGCGGTCGAAGGCGTCCAGCGCCTGGCAGGCCGCTTCGATGCGGCGCAGGGTCGGGTACGGCGTCAGGTCCAAGCCGAAGCGGTGTGCGTTGTAGAGCTGCGGCATCAGGCAGAGGTCGGCCAGGCCCGGACGATCACCGTGGCAGAACGTGCCTGTGTCACCGCTGTTGGCCAGCAGCGTTTCCATGGCCTGGAAGCCTTCGGCGATCCAGTGCAGAGTCCACTGCGCGCGGGCGTCGGCCGGCAACTGCAGGTCGCGCTCCAGGTACTGCATCACCCGCAGGTTGTTGATCGGATGGATATCGCAGGCCACCAGCTGGGCCAGCGCCCGCACCCGCGCGCGGCCGGCGGCGTCGGCCGGCAGCAGCGGTACCTGCGGGAAGCGCTCGTCCAGGTATTCCACGATCGCCAGTGACTGGGTCAGCACTTGACCGTCATGCAGCAGCGTAGGCACCAGCTGCTGCGGATTGAGCGTGCGATAGGCGTCGAGGTGTTGTTCGCCGCCCTCGCGGACCAGGTGCACCGGCCGGGCCTCCCAGGCCAGGCCCTTCAGCTCCAGGCCGATGCGCACGCGGTAGGCGGCGCTGGATCGCCAGTAGGTGTACAGCACGATGCCGTCGTCGACCGGGCCGTCGTCACCCAGGATCTCCATCGCCGCCTCCATGCTCAGGGCTTGGCCGCCTGTTCGATGCGCTGCTCGATCGCACCGAAGATACTGTTGCCCGCGGCATCAAGCATCTCGATGCGGACCACGTCGCCGAAGGACATGAACGGCGTGCTCGGCTTGCCGTCGCGCAGGGTCTCCACCACGCGCTGCTCGGCGAAGCACGATGCACCCTTGCTGGTGTCTTCGTTGGCGATGGTGCCCGAGCCGACGATGGTGCCGGCGCCCAGCGGACGGGTCTTGGCCGCATGCGCGACCAGCTGGGCGAAGTTGAACTGCATGTCCACGCCCGCTTCCGGCGCACCGAACCACTTACCGTTGATGTGGGTCAGCAGCGGCAGGTGCACCTTGCTGTCCTGCCAGGCCGCACCCAGCTCATCCGGGGTGACGAACACCGGCGACAGCGCCGAACGCGGCTTGGACTGCAGGAAGCCGAAGCCCTTGGCCAGCTCGCCCGGGATCAGGTTGCGCAGCGAGACATCGTTGACCAGGCCGACCAGCTGGATATGGCCCGCCGCCTGCTCCGGGGTGGCGGCCATCGGCACGTCGTCGGTGATCACCACGATCTCCGCTTCCAGGTCGATGCCGTAGTCCTCGCTGACCACCTTGACCGCGTCGCGCGGGCCGTGGAAGCCGGCGCTGGTGGCCTGGTACATCAGCGGATCGGTGTAGAAGCTTTCCGGCACTTCAGCGCCACGGGCACGACGCACGCGCTCGACATGCGGCAGGTAGGCGCTGCCATCGACGAATTCATAGGCACGCGGCATCGGCGCGGCCAGTGCCTGCGGGTCAAGGTCGAACACGCCATCGGCGTCGCCGGCGTTGAGCGATTCGTACACGGCGTTCAGGCGCGGCGCGATGTGGCTCCAGTCTTCCAGGGCCTGCTGCAGGGTGGCGGCAATGCCGGTGGCGCGCACGCCGTGGCGCAGGTCACGCGAGACGACGATCAGGGTGCCGTCGCGGCCGCCTTCCTTCAAAGAACCAAGCTTCATGGGTGGGTGTCCGGAGTCGTGGGCAAACAAGTTTCAAGTGTAATCAAATCTGCGGCGGCGCCAAGCTGCAGCGCGGCATCGGCCCACCCTACCGTAGTGGGGGGTTCGGCAGGGCTTGCAGCCCTGCACCTGCTCAAGGCAACGGCAACGGCAACGTCAAAAGCGGCTCTGGCTTTCTGCTGGTTGGGCGGGGCGGTGTGGGTGGGCAGGACACGCCGTAAACCCATCCTTGGGGGCTCGATGGCGCCATCCATGGCGCCAACGGTCCTGCCCACCTACACCACCCCACCCCCGACAGGTTCCCGATGACGGATCGAACATCCACATCATTCATCGTCGAGATCCTTCAGACATCGAAATTGATCGAATGAGATCCGACAGATCGCGGAAAACCGTCGAAGGCGGGGTACGTACTTGCAGCGTCCCCTGCCACCGGACCCACCCCGCCTACCCGCAGGAACCCGGCTTCTGACGTTGTTCTGGCCTTGGCTCCGGCCTCTGCAGGTGCAGGGCGCAGCCCTGCAGAGAGCCCCTTACCTGAACAGGCCTTTTTGCGTGAAGTCTCAAACATCGTTTAGACTTACGGGGTCTGCAGCGGCCGTCCGTTTCCCTCCGGGATCGCCGGCGACCAGGGTCCGCCCTCTTCGCCCGCCCCCACTCCGACGCCGTTCGTCACGCATTCCAGCCTGCGCTTCGTGCCGGCTGCACCCAATTCTCGCAGCGCGGTTCACGGGAACGCTCCGAGTCAGCCGATCAGTTTGATCTGCCCCCGTCTGTCCGTTTGGACAGGCGTTTCTTGTACTTGGAGCAAACTCAATGTCTTTTGAATCGCTGGGCCTGGCGCCCTTCCTGCTGCGCGCGCTTGCCGAGCAGGGCTACGAAAACCCGACCCCGATCCAGCAGCAGGCGATCCCGCTGGCGCTGGCCGGTCGCGACCTGTTGGCCGGTGCACAGACCGGTACCGGCAAGACCGCCGCGTTCGGCCTGCCGTTGCTGCAGCACCTGGGCACCGCTTCGCAGGAAGTGCGCAGCGGCCCGCGCAAGCCGCGCGCGCTGATCCTGGCCCCAACCCGCGAACTGGCCACCCAGGTGCACGACAGCCTGCGCGGCTACAGCAAGTACCTGCGCATCCCCAGCGCCTGCATTTACGGCGGCGTCGGCATGGGCAACCAGCTGGACATCCTGCGCCGTGGCGTGGACCTGCTGGTGGCCTGCCCGGGCCGCCTGATCGACCACCTGGAGCGTCGCAGCATCGACCTGTCCGGCATTGAACTGCTGGTGCTGGACGAAGCCGACCGCATGCTCGACATGGGCTTCCTGCCGTCGATCAAGCGCATCCTGGCCAAGCTGCCGAAGCAGAACCGCCAGACCCTGCTGTTCTCGGCTACCTTCGAGGACAACATCCGCCAGTTGGCGCTGGAGTTCATGCGCAACCCGGAACAGATCCAGGTGACGCCGAAGAACACCGTGGCCGAGACCATCACCCACCGCGTCCACCCGGTCGACGGCAGCCGCAAGCGTGACCTGCTGCTGCACCTGCTGGCGCAGGACAGCCGCGAGCAGACCCTGGTCTTCGCCCGTACCAAGCACGGCAGCGACAAGCTGGCCACGTTCCTGGAAAAGTCCGGCATCAAGACCGCAGCGATCCACGGCAACAAGAGCCAGGGCCAGCGCCTGCGTGCACTGGGTGACTTCAAGGCCGGCCGCGTGACCGTGCTGGTGGCCACTGACATCGCCGCGCGCGGCATCGACATCAACGAGCTGCCGAAGGTGATCAACTTCGATCTGCCGATGGTGGCCGAGGACTACGTGCACCGCATCGGCCGTACCGGCCGTAACGGTGCCACCGGCCAGGCGATCTCGCTGGTGGCGCAGGACGAAGTGAAGCTGCTGCGTGCGATCACTCGCCTGCTGGGCCGCGACATGGACATCCGCGACGTGCCGGGCTTCGAGCTGCAGACGCCGATCCGCTGGGGCAACAGTGCACCGGGCAAGGCCGAGCACGATACCGGCGAGCGCGCACCGCGCAAGAGCCACGCGCGCCGTCCGCACGGCGATGCGCCGCGCCATGCACATGCCGGCCCGAAGAAGGCCGGTGGTGGCCGTCGTGAGGGCGGTGGCAATGGCCAGCAGCGTGCCGGTGCGGGTCAGGGCCAGCGTCGCGGTGGTGGTGGCAATGGTGGTGGCCGTGGCCGCGGCCAGGGCGGCAACGGCGGCAATCGCGCCGGCTGATCCCAGCTGAAATGGATGACGTCTCCCGCTGCGCGGGGGCTTATCGAGGGACGGCGCTGACGCGCCGTCCTTTTTTGTTGCTGGCTACCGGGTAATAAAGTACGCGGTGGCGGTACCGAGGGCGGATGGGCATGGGGGCAGCGCAGAACACGCTGTAAATACGTCCATGTAAGCTCGATGGCGCCCTCCATGGCGCCAACGGTTCTGCGCTGCCCCCATGCCCATCCGCTTCAAGCATTGCCTGCGCCTTCTTCTCCCGCCGGGTAGCCGGGAGAAGAAAGATCAAATTCAAAGGCAAAAGCCGAAGCCGCAGTGCCCGCTTTTGCTTTTGCTCCCGCCTTGGGTTCGATGCGTCCGCGCCCGCAGGAACCTGTCGAGGGGAGGCCGGGCGGGCTGCGCAGGACCGTGAGGCGCATGGATGCGCCGATCGAGCTTACATGGACGTATTCACAGCGTGTCCTGCGCAGCCCGCCCGGCCTCCCCCACACGCATCAATCAAGGCGCGTAAAACCTCAACCCCGCGCTTTACTCGGATTCGCCAGATTCCCGAAGAAGATCGCGTTGATCAGCAGCCGGTCCGTCCCGTGCCAGTACTTGCGGTGCGCGGGGTCATCGGCAAACAGCACAACGTTGCCCTGCCCCTGCGCCGACACCAGCAGCCATGCACTGCCCGCAACCCGCGTACGGTTGCGCTCGGACAGGTAACCATTCACCCGCGGCGGCGTATCAATACGCACCACCGTCGAGAACGGATTCGTGCTCGGCTGCAGCGTCACCGTGTTCTCCTTGTTGATCGCCAACTGCCGGCGCGGCACGCCGAACGCCAGCGGATGGCTGGTATCAACATCGGCACTGAGGATGTTGCCGCTCACCCGCTCGATCGCGGCGATGTCGCGCTGGTCGCCGAACGCACGGCGGCTTTCGTCAGCAGCGTCTTCTTCCTTGCCGAGCTTCTCGCCGTCGGCCAGCTTCTGCTCGATCGCCCACTTCGAGGCACTGCCATAGGTCACCAGTGAACCACCGGCCTGCACCCAGCGCTTCAGTGCAGCCACCGCCGTGGCATCGACACCGGTGTAGAGACCACCAGACAACACGATCGTGGTGTAGCGGTCCAGCGGCACCTTGCCCAGCTGCTGCGGGTCCAGTTTGCTGGCCGGCAGCTGCAGCTGCTGGTCGAGCAGGAACCACGCCGATCCGATTTCGGTGGCGGCCACGCCCTCGCCCATCACCAGTGCCACCGCAGGCTTGCGCAGCGCCTTGACGCCATCACTGCCGAGGTCGACGCCTTCGCGGCTGCGGCCGCTGGACAACGCATGTACCCGTACGCCGGCATCGCGTGCAGCAGCACTCACCGCATCCAGCAGCGCCGCGCCGTGCAGCGGTTGCCCGGCCACCGGAACAACGATGCTGCCAGCGGCGAAATCGGCCTCGCCCTGTGCAGTCGAAGCGGTAAATGGCTGGAACGTTGCGCGTGTGCTCAAACCTCTGGCCTGCAGCACCGCCAGCGCACGCCCGGCGTTGTAGTCGCGCCAGTCGATGACATAGGCGAAGCCGGCTTGGCCACCCAGCACTGCGCCCTGCTCCGCTGGCGGCGCGGCCACGCGGGCGCCGCCTTCGATGCGGCTGCGGCTGCCGGCGAACGCCACGCCATACGCCGGTGCAATCGCATAGCTGGTGCTGCCGTAGAACACATCACCCTTGATCGGCGGCGTCTCGGCGAAGATCGAGTGCACCAGGCGGAACTGCGCCTGCCGCACCGGCACCACGTAGGCGCTGCCGGCATCGAAGCGCTGCCCATCGACAGTGATTGCACGGTCCAGCGCGCGCACCTCGATGCGATGCAGCAGCAACAGTTCCAGCAGGCGCCGGGTCAGTGCCGGATCGTGCGCGTCGCCGAACACAAAGCTCTTCACCGGCTGCTGCGCAGCCTGCTTCAACGCGCTCTGGAAGAACTGCTTCTGCAGGTCGAACAGGCCGTTGCGTTCGGTCACCGCGCCGCGCACCGTGCCCAGACCGGTGGCGACCTGGTTGCGGATGGTGAACGGGAAGGTCAGCAGGCCATTCACCGATTCCTGCACGCGACCGCGCGAGCTGGCCTGCTCGACGGTAACGCCGACGGCGCCATGGAAGTCGGGGTAGGTGGAGCCATAGACCGGCGAGAAGTTGTCGAAGTTCTCGCCGGTGTAGTACAGCGACCCCAGCGCATCCAGCGCCTGCGCGTGGTACTTGGCCAGGGTCTTGTTGAATTCATACGACGCCGCCGGAATCAGCGGGCTGTGCATGCTCTTCGGCGAGGGCTCGAAGTAGTAGGTGCTGTCCTTGCCCATTTCGTGGAAGTCGATCTGCACGTTCGGGTACCACTGGTGGAACACTTCCACTTTCGGCCGCGAGTCCTGCTGGGTCAGGGCCAGCCAGTCGCGGTTGAGATCGGTGAAGTAGTGATTGGTGCGGCCCTGCGGGAACGGCTCGACGTGCTCCTTGTCGGCCGGGTCGGCCGAGGCCGGGTCGGAGGCCCAGGCGTTGTGCCAGTTGGCGGCGCGATCGCGGCCATCCGGGTTCTGCGCCGGGTCGAACAGCACCACCGCCTGCTGCAGCCACTGCTGGGTTTCGGCGCTGCGGTTGGCCACCAGGTAGTAAGCGGTCAGCATCGCCGCCTCGGCGCTGGAGGTCTCGTTGCCGTGCACGCTGTAGCCCAGCCACACCACCACCGGGCTGTCGCCGGCGGCGCTGCGCGGCTGCGCCGGATCGGCCAGGGTCGCGTGCTGCTGGCGGATCTGCCCCAGCCGCGCATGATTGCCTGCAGCAGTGACGGTGGCGATCAGCAGCGGACGGCCCTCGTAGCTGCGGCCGATCTCGCGCACGCTGATCTTGTCCGAGCGTTTCGCCAGTTCCTGGAAGTACGCCACCAGCTGGTCGTGCCGGGTGTAGCGGCTGCCGATCGGGTAGCCGAGGAAGTGCTCCGGCGTGGGCACCGCTGCATCGAACGCCGCTGCGTCGGTGACCTGCGGGAAGAAGTACGCGCTCTGTGCCTGCACCGGCTGCGGCGAGGACAGTGCGGTGGCGGCGGCAAGCAGCAACGGAAGAACGGCACGGCGATGCAAGGACACGGTGACTCCCCTGGAACACAACGGCAGACAGTCGCGCGGCCGGTCCCTTCAGGTGACCGGCTGCGGCGGATGGATCAGAAGCGGTAATCGAAGCCCAGCGTGAAGTAGCGGCCACGCAGGTCGTACTGGCTGAAGTCGTACGGCGCGCGGATGCCCGGGAACGAGGCGTCGTACGGCGGCGTCTTGTCGGCCAGGTTCTGCACCTTGGCGTACACGGTCAGCTTGTCGATGCCGGTGTAGGCCAGGTAGAGGTCGTACTGGCTGTAGCTGCCGACGCGCTGCTGCACGGCCTTGGCCGCGGTGCTGGCTTCCTGGCGGTAGCCGCTGGTGTAGTACCAGGTCACGGCGGCGTTGAAGTCGCCGTACTTCCAGTCCAGCGTGGTGGTGGCCTTGTCCTTGGGCAGGGTCGCGCCGAGGTTGCTGCCGGCGTAGTCCACCAGCGGGCCGCCGACCACGGTCGGACGACGGTAGTCGCGCACGTGGGTGTAGGCCGAGGACACGGTGAAGTCACCCAGCGCAGCGGTCGGGATACGCTGGCGCAGCTCGACATCGATGCCCGAAGTCTTCAGCTCGCTCAGGTTCTGGTAGCGGTTGTAGACCGCCTGCAGCTTGCCACGTTCATCGCGCTGCACGGCACCGGCGACATTGTCGTTGACCAGGGTCTGGGTGTTGTTGGTGCCGACCAGGTTGTCCAGCTGGATGCGGTAGTAGTCCACGCTCAGGTTGGTATTGGTCCACGGCGACAGCACCACGCCGAAGTTCACGCTCTTGGTGCGCTCGGGCTTCAGCTCGTTGTTGCCAACGGTGAAGAAGGTCGGGTTCTGCCGCGAGCCCGGCACGTCCGGATCACGCGGATCGACCACGCTGCCGTAGGCGATGCTGGTGCTGTTGGAGTTCTCCGACAGCGACGGTGCACGGAAGCCCTTCGAGGCCGATGCACGCACCAGCAGGAAGTCCAGCGGCTGCCAGCGCAGACCGATCTTCGGCGAGAACGCATCGCCGAAATCATCGTAGTGATCGGCACGCGCGGCGGCGGACAGCTCCAGCGTCGAGGCCAGCGGCACGTTCACTTCGGCATAGGCCGCACTGACCTGGCGCTTGCCGTGCACTTCGGCGATGGCCGGGCGCACCTGCAGGCCGGCGTCGATCTGCCACGGGTTGTTGGAATCGAGCTTCTCGCGGCGCCACTCGGCACCGGCGGCGAAGCCGATCTCGCCGGCCCAGGTGTTGCCCAGGCTGCCGGAAATCTTCGCATCGATGCCCTGCAGCTTGGATTCGGCCGGACGCAGCGTGGCGATGTTGATCGAGTCGCGCACCGACTGCGGCGTGGCCGCCGGGTTGAGCAGGTTGTAGCTGCCCGTGGCCAGCGCATCGGCCAGCGCCCAGCGGTTGGCGAAGCCGCCGGACACGCTCTCGCGTTCGCTGCTGCGCGCACCGAATGCAGCCACTTCCCAGTCCCAGTTGGCGGTGGTGCCGCGCAGGCCGAACACGCCGCGATAGGCCGTGGAGCGGTTGGTCTTTATCGTGCCGCCAAGGTCGAAGAACGTGTACTCGATCGGGATCGCACGGCCGTACGGGTTGTAAGGATTGCTGGCCGGCAGCAGCGACGACACCGGCTCGGCCAGGCCGCTGTTGGCGTTCAGTGCGAAGCGGCCGCTCTCCAGGGTGAAGAACGGGCTGCTGCCGAACCATGCGGCGCTCTTGATCTGGCTGTACAGCACTTCGCCGAACGCTTCGACGTTGTCGTTCAGGCGGAAGGTGCCGTTGGCATAGGCCTGGTAACGCTTGGTCGAGGGGATCAGCGTGGTGAACGGCGCCTGGTTGAAGCCGCAGGTGTCACCGGACAGGCCATCAATCGGCGCGCTGGCAACGCGGGTGGTGCCAGCCGGGCAGTTACCGCTGGCATCGAGCATCGGTACCGACACGCCGTTGACCAGGTAGCGCGCGCCCTTGGCCGACCAGCCGTTCCAGCGGCCACCCGGCTTGTCGGTGTAGATGCCGCTCCTGGTCAGGTTGCGTTCGTCCTGGTCCAGGCGCTCACGGTTGTACCCCTGCAGGCTGAAGAGGATGTTGTAGCCATCGGTGTCCAGATCACCCAGGCCGCCGACGAACTTCAGGTTCTGCTCGTGCAGTCCGCCCTGGTCGGCACCGCCGAAGCTGCCGCCGATCTCGGCGCCTTCGAAGTTCTGCCGGGTGATGATGTTGACCACGCCGGCCACGGCATCGGAGCCGTACACCGCCGAGGCGCCGTCCTTGAGCACTTCGATGCGCTCGACCGCAACCAGCGGCAGCGCGTTGAGATCGACAAAGGTGTCGGACAGGCCACCGGCCGGGAAACCGTAGTTGGCCAGGCGGCGGCCGTTGAGCAGCACCAGCGTGTTCTTCTGCGACAGGCCACGCAGGCCGATGCCGGCCGAGCCGGAGGCCCAGCCGTTGTTGGTGGTTTCGTTGCTGGCGTTGCCGGTGTTGGCCGAGATCGAACGCAGCACGTCGGCCACGGTGGCCTTGCCGGTCTGTTCCAGCTGCTGGCGGCCGATCACCTGCACCGGGTTGGAGGCTTCGGTATCGGTACGCTTGATGTTGGAACCGGTGACGCGCACGGCGGCCAGGGTGCTGGCTTCGCCACTGGCGTCGGCGGAGGTTTCGGCGGCGGCGGACAAAGGCGCGGCCAGAGCGACGGCCAGGGCCGCCACGAGCAAGGTGTGCTTGGGCATGACGATGTGGGGGAGGTGGAAAGGGCGACGAAGTTCCGCAGTAATCCATGCCTGGCCGGGGTCCGGCCAATAACATCTCTTCATACGGATATAAGAGAAACTATCATCTCTTCATACGGATATAAGAGAAACTATCATCTCTTCATCCGGATGGAAAGAGTTACTTCACGAAAGCCCAACATCCGCTCAGGCTGCCGAACCGCCCACGGCGTACAATCGCGCCATGGAAATCTTCAAAGTCTTCATGCTCGAGGCGGCGCACCGCCTCCCCAACGTGCCGCCGGGGCACAAGTGCGCGCGCCTGCACGGCCACTCGTTCCGGGTGGAACTGAAGGTCGAGGGCGAGCCAGGTGCGCAGACCGGCTGGATCATGGACTTCGGCGACGTGAAGGCGGCCTTCCAGCCGATCTACGACCGCCTGGACCATCACTACCTCAATGACATCCCCGGCCTGGAGAATCCGACCAGCGAGAACCTGGCGGTGTGGATCTGGAACGAGCTCAAGCCCAGCCTGCCAGCGCTGAGCGAGATCACCGTGCACGAAACCTGCACGTCGGGCTGCCGCTACCGCGGCCCCGAGATCTGATCAACCCATTGATCTGAAAGGTTTTTCAAAGGCGCCTTGGGCGCCTTTGTTATTTTTGTTGCAATGCGGCATCAAGGGCGTATGCTGCAATGCATCAAGCCACTTCATGATGCCCCATGGCCGCCGCCTTCAGCGATCGCTTCAGTGATGCCACCCGCCAGCTCGCCGCCGCGGCAACGCGCGCGAACCGGTTGGCGTTGGAGAACGCGGAAAGCATGTTCGGCGTACAGCTGAAGGTGATGGAGCGCAACCTGACCGCGACCAGCGGTTGGCTGGGCGAACTGGCCCGCAGTGAAGACGCGGCCGGTACGCTCTCCACGGGCGCGCAACTGTGGCAGGACAACCTGCAGCGGCTGGGTCAGGCCCAGCAGGACATGGTCGGGCTCGGCCTGCAGGCCAGCAAGGCCTGGTCCGAACTGGCACAGGGCTACAACGAATCAACGGCGGACGCGAACAACCACTGACGCGACGCAACGCTCATTGCGTGGGTCCCTCCCCCCACGCAATCCGGACCCGGCAGATCCCTCCCTCTGCCGGGTCTTTTTTTGCCCGTTGTCTGGATTGAAGAGCGCTTCCTCGTCTGGACTCCCTGCAAACTGATGGGCCCCGCCGGGGCAGGCAGGGGCCTGGGCAAATGTCCCCCGGCGCCGGCCGTTGGCCGTCACCTCCTCCTTTACTTTGCCCAAACCCCTACCCACCCCGACGAGGCTCGGCTTGCGGTGGGTAAGGCTGCGAGCAATCTGCCTTCAATGAGGCGCCGATAGATTTCGAGCGCAGGGCGGATGCCCTTGCGTACGAAGTAAAGGGGGAGGCGACGGCCAACGGCCGGCGCCGGAGGACATTCGTACGCAAGGGCATCCGCCCTGCGCCACGCAGAATGAATCCGCCACACGCCAAGCTGAAACGGCTCAACGCCCGCGACCACCGTGCCAGTGCTGGTGCCACGCCTGGAACATCAGCACGTTCCACAGGTGCGTGTGCCACTTGCGCTCGCCGCGCAGGAACGCTTCCCAGATACCGCGCACGCGCGCCGCATCGAAGCAGCCCTGGTTGCGCAGCAGCTGCGGATCCAGCAGCGCCTCCGCCCAATCGCGCAGCGGGCCTGCCAACCAACGTGCCATCGGCGGACCGAAACCGCGCTTGGGGCGGTACACCAGCGGCTCGGGCAGGTAGCGTGCCAGCAGGTGCTTGAGAATCCGCTTGTGCTCGCCGTCGTGGTACTTCAGATGCTGCGGCAGGCGCCAGGCCAAGCGCACCACCTCCATGTCCAGCAGCGGCGCACGCGTTTCAACGCCCGCTGCCATGCCGGCACGATCGACCTTGGCGAGAATGCCCTCGGCCAGGTCCATGCGGAAATCCAGCAGCTGGATACGCGCCTCTGCCGGCAGCGCAGTGTCCTGCTGCTGGAAGATCGTGATCGGTTCGCGCGCGCCCAGCACCACCTGCGCCGGCTGGCGCCAGCGGGTGACCCGCTGCAGGTAATGCCCTTCCACATCGTTGGCAGCGACCTCGGCCACCAGCGCACGCCAACCGCCGAGGCGGCCACGCTCCACGTTCATGCGGTTGCCGCTGCGCCGCGCCAGGTCGCGCACCCAGTCCGGCAGGCCACCGCACAGGCGTGCATTGCGCAGCGCGCGGCCGTAGCTGGGGTGGCCGAAGAACAGTTCGTCGCCGCCGTCACCGGTCAGCGCCACCGGCTTGCGCGCACCCAACAGTTCACTGGCCAGCAGGGTCGGCAGCTGCGAGGCATCGGCGAACGGCTCGCACCAGACCTGCGGCAGGCGCTGCAGCAGGTCCAGGCCCTGCCGCGCATCCATCCGGTGCAGATGATGCTGCACGCCCAGATGGCGCGCGACCTGCGAGGCCCAATCGCTTTCGTCATGGCCGGGATCGTCAAAACCGACCGTCCACGCCTCGATCGGCAAGGTCGATTGGGCCTGCATCATCGCCGTCACCAGCGACGAGTCGGTGCCGCCGGACAGGAACGCACCGCAGGCCAGCGGCGAATGCATGCGTGAAGCGATGGCCTTCTGCAGTACGGCTTCCAGCTGGTCTGTCGCCTGTTCCAGGCTCGGCGTCGGTTGCAGCGGCTCCTGCAGTGCGCTCTGCATCGCGTCGCGCGCGCACCAGTAGCGCGAACCACCCTGCGCCGCCTGGCTGGAACCACCCGCCGCGTGATCGCTGAGGTCGACGCGCAGCACCGCGCCGGCCACCAGCTTGTGGATGCCCCGGTAGATGGTGTGCGGCGCCGGCACATAGTCGTGGCGCAGCAGCAGGCTCAGCGCATCCTGGTCGATGCTCGGCGCGAAGCCGGCGAAGGCCTGCAGCGCCTTCATTTCCGAGGCGAACAGGAACTGGCCCTGGAACCAGCCGTAGTACAGCGGCCGCTCACCGACCGGATCACGCGCCAACCACAACGCACGCGACTCACGGTCCCATACGCTGAAACCGAAGGCGCCTTCGATACGCGACAGCGCGCGCTCCACGCCCCATTCAACGATCGCCTGCAGCAGCAGCCGGGCATCGCTGCAACTGCGCGGCAGATCGCGCAGCTGCGCCTGCAGGTCGCCACGGTTGTACAGCCGGCCGTCCAGGCACAGCACGTAACGGCCGCAGTCCGAGCTCAGCGGCTGCAACGGCGTATCGGTGGGTGCCCGGCAGTGGCCCAGCGCGAGGCCGGCCTCGGCGTCGGTCCAGTAGCCGATGCGGCCGCGGCCGCGCTGCTGCAGCGCGCGCAGCATCGGCGCCAGCTGCTGCAGCAGCTGTTCGTCCTCGGCGGGTTGCAGCCAGGCGCCGACCACGCCGCTCATCGGGCACCTCCGCAGCGGAAGCGGCGGGACGGGTTCAGCAGGCGGGGGGCGGCGGGCGACATGGGAACGGCACGCGGAGCGGAGGAGACTCCATGCTCGGCGCCGCACCTGCCCCGCGTCAGTCGCTTTGCTGTCAGCGATGGTCACCAGACGTATCACGAAGGTAACGTTTTGTAACGGCAACAAGCTATGCTGGACGCCAAGTTGTTGCCAGGCCTGAGGCCCGGCCCGCGCGCCAGCAACCCCGGCTGAATGGCGCCCGCCCCCTGGACCCGGGTGGCCCGAAGGCTGGGATAGCATCGCCGCGCTCGTGCCGTGGCGGTACGTATGCCCCACGGAGGCCTTGAAAATGCTGGATATCGTACTGGTCGAAGACGATGCCCGCCTGGGTACGATGGTCAGCGACTATCTGCAGCGGCATGGCTACCAGGTGGCCCATGAGCGCAGTGGTGAGCGCGCGGTAGCCCGGATCCTGGCCGAGAAGCCGGCCCTGGTCCTGCTCGATGTCGGCCTGCCCGACCAGGATGGTTTCGAAGTGTGTCGGCAGATCCGGCCCCACTATGACGGCATCATCTGTGTGCTGACCGCCCGCACCGACAACATCGACCAGGTGCTGGGACTGGAGCTGGGGGCCGACGATTACATCGGCAAACCCATCGAACCGCGGGTGCTGCTGGCCCGCCTGCGTGCGCACCTGCGCCGCCATCGCCGGGTCGAACCGCGCGACGGCAGCCTGCGCTTCGGCGAGCTGAACATCGACCCGTCCACCCGCAATGTGCACCTGCAGGGCGGCCTGCTGGAGCTGACCACGGCCGAGTTCGACCTGCTGTTCCTGCTGGCCAGCAACGCCGGCCAGATCCTGGACCGCGATGCACTGCTGCGCGGCCTGCGTGGCATCGCCTTTGATGGCCTGGACCGTTCGATCGATGCACGCATCTCGCGCCTGCGCCGCAAGCTGGGCGACAACCCTGAACAACCGGAGCGGATCAAGACCGTGCGTGGACGCGGCTACCTGTTCAGCCGCTCGGCATGGGGATGAAGCGCACGCCTTCGGCCATGCGCGGCCACGCCTTCCACTTCCTGCGCTACGGCATCGGCTTCCTGGTCGCCCACCTGCTGCTGATCGTGCTTGGCCTGTGGGCTTGGGATGCGCTGCTGGAAGACCGCACCGAAGCCAGCCTGCTGGCCGAGATGCGTGGCACCCATGCGCTGCTGCAGCAGCGCTTCGCGGAAACACCGCGCGAGCAATGGCCGGCGCTGGCACGCGGGCTCGACGCCGACTTCGCCTATGCCCTGCAGATGGTGCCGCTTGCCGAGGCGGAAAAAGAGCTGTCGGCCAGCCAGCGACCGCCGCTCAACAACGGCCGGGTGCAGATCGACCTCGAACACATGCGCAGCCTGCAGCGGATCGGTGACAGCGACTATGCCGTGATGCTGGGGCCACTGGATGAAGCGCTGCCGGAGGAAGGCTGGCAGGACAGCGAAGTGTCCGGCGTGGCGATCCTGCTGCTGATCCTGATGGTGGCCGTGGCGCTGCCGATGTACGTGATGGTCTACCGCCTGTGGCGCGACGTCTCGCAGCTGGCCCAGGCCGCCCGGCAGATGCGCGATGGCCAGCTGGACACGCGCGCGCCGCGCGCCGGTACCGCGCTGGTGCGGCCGCTGGCCAATGCCTTCAACCACATGGCCGAGCAGCTGCAGCAGCTGCTGGAGAGCCAGCGCGTACTGGCCCAGGCGGTGGCGCACGAAGTCCGCACGCCGTTGGCGCGGATGCGCTTCGGCCTGGCCGACCTGGAAGACACCGCGCTGGACGAGATCCAGCGTGATGCCCTGGGCGGCCTGCGCACCGATGTCGATCGGCTGCAGCACCTCACCGATGCCGGTGTCGAGTACGCCGCGCTCGGCCGCTGTCACCAGCTGACCCGCCAGCGCCTGCAGCTGGCGGCACTGGTACGTGGCGTGGTGGCCCAGTTCGCGCCGTTGCCGATGCCGGTGCAGCAGGCGCTGTCGCCGGCGGGGCTGGTCAACGTCAACCGGCACATGCTGGAACTGGCGTTGCGCAACCTGCTCGGCAATGCCCTGCGCTACGCGCGGCGGCAGATCCGCATCGCCAGCACCGTCAACGACGGCTGGCTGTGCCTGCAGGTGGAGGACGACGGCCCCGGCATTGCGCCCGAACTGCGCGGCCAGGTGCTGCAACCCTATGTGCGGCTGGATCCGGGCAGCCCCGGTTTCGGCCTCGGCCTGGCGCTGGTGCAGGTGGTGGCCGACAAGCATGGCGGCCACGTCGAGGTGACCGATTCGGAGTTGGGCGGTGCCTGCATCCGCCTGCACCTGCCGCTGGAAAGCGGTGGTGCCGTGGAGGGCGAGACGACCTGCTAGACCGCCGGTTCCGCGCGTGGCAAGGCAAACACGAACAGCGCGCCCTGCTCGCTGTCGCGCAGTTCGATCCGGCGCCCATGTAGCTGCACGATGCGCTGCACGATCAACAGGCCGAGGCCACCGTTGTCACCGCGTCGTGCGCCCAGCGCGGCCGGCGCCTGGAACAGCTGCGCACGCAGCGCGGGGGCTACGCCGGGGCCGTCGTCGGCAACAGTCACCTCAACGCTGTCCGGCGTCGCGCGCAGGCACACCTCGATCCGGCCACCCTCCGGCGCATGCCGCAACGCGTTGTCGAGCAGGTTGGTCAGCACCCGCTCGACCAGGCCCAAGTCGGCGCGCACCAGTGGCAGGCCCGGCGGGAACCCGGCGTGCAGGCGCTGGTTGCGCGCCTGCGCGGCCAGCTCGAACTTCTGCAGTACGTCCTGCAGCAGTTCCGGCAGCGCGAACACCTCCCACTCCAGGCGCACTTCGCCATGTTCCAGCCGCGCCAGCTCAAACAGCGCACGCGCCAGCCGGCCAACCTTGGCGCTCTGCGCCAGCGCGATACCGAGGTAGCGGCGGCGCTCATCCGGCGACAGTGCGGCGTCCTTCAATGCCAGCGTTTCCAGGTAGCCGTGCAGTGACGACAACGGCGTACGCAGGTCGTGCGAGATGTTGGCGACCAGCTCGCGGCGCTGCAGGTCCTGCTGGCGCAGCTGCTGCCACTGCTCACCCAGCCGCTGCGCCATCTGTGCGTGCGCGTGTTCGAGGATCACCAGTTCGTCGCGCTCGCCGGGGCGCAGCGGCTCCGGCGGCGGTAGCGGCGTCGGTGCGTCGATGTCGAACGCCTGGATGCGGCGGGTCAGCCGCCGCAGTGGGCGGGTCACCCAGTAGAACGCCACCAGCCCGGCCAGCAGGCCGAGCCCCCCCACCAGCACTACTGACCATAGCGTGGTGTTCCACTGGCTGCCGGCGGCGAGATCGTCGGCCAGCATCTGCCGGTGCTCGCCGACCAGCACCACGTACACATAGCCGGCCTGGCGGCCCTGCACGATCAGCGGTGCTGCACTGAACACCTTGCGGCCATCCGCGCTGCGCGGGTCATCGCCGAGGATCGGCAACGGCGCACCGGCCAGCAGGCGACGCAGCGGCGCCACGTCCACCCGGTTGCGCACCAGATGCCCACTGGGTGCATCGTGGCCAAGGATGCGACCCTGGTCGTCCAGCAGGTAGACCTCGACGCTGGGATTGACCGCCATCAGCTGACCGAACAGCGCGCGCACCGCGGCATCGCGCATGCCGCTGGTATCCATCAGCTCGCTGCGCTGGGCGATGTGCTCGGCCAGGCCCAGCGACAGCCGCTGCACCACCTCCTGCTCGTGGCGGGTATTGGCACGCATCTGCAGTGCCAGCAGCGCCATGCAGCACATCAGCATCAGCGCGGCGATCACCGCCGCCAGCTTCTGCCACAGGTTCGGCTTGATCATGCCGCCGCCCCGGCCGGGTCGACCAGCTTGTAGCCACGGCCCCACACCGTCAGCAGCCGCCGTGGATTGGCCGGGTCCGGCTCGATCTTGCTGCGCAGGCGGTTGATGTGGGTGTTGACCGTGTGTTCGTAGCCGTCGTGCTGGTAGCCCCAGACCTGGTTGAGCAGCTCCATGCGCGCGAACACCTGGTCCGGATGACGGGCGAAGAACAACAGCAGGTCAAACTCGCGCGGCGTCAGCTCAAGCGTATTGCCATCCACCGAGGCGGTACGCGCAACCGGATCCAGCTGCAAGCCGCCCAGTTCGATCGCGCCGGCATCGATGCGGGCACTCTGCGCCATCGCCTCGGCCCGGCGCAGCAGCGCACGCACGCGGGCCACCAGTTCCGGCATCGAGAAGGGCTTTGCCAGGTAGTCATCCGCACCCAGTTCCAGGCCAACGATGCGCTGCGTTTCGCTGCCACGCGCACTGATGATGATGATCGGCACATAACGCGCCATCGCGCGTGCACGCTGGCAGACCTGCAGGCCGTCCACGCCGGGCAGCATCACGTCCAGCACCAGCGCATCCCACGGGCCGTCCTGCTCTAGCAGGCGCAGGCCGGCGTCACCGCTGGCGGCGTGGGCGACGTCGTAACCCTCATCGCCCAGGTGCATGCGCAGCAGGTCGGCGATGTGGGCATCGTCTTCAACGATCAGCACGCGTTTGGTGGACATCGGCAGCTCGGGGCCAGTGGGAAGGCTGTCCACATTGTGGCGCGGGACGGCCGCCGATACCTCACGAAAAATTGAATCCTGCGTGAGGATTCGTTGACCCGGGCGGGCGCAGCATGGCCCCGTCGCCCCTTCCCGGAGTCCGCCATGTCCCTGTCCCGCCGCCATCTGCTGGGCCTGGGCGGTGTTGCCACCGCCGCCGGCCTGCTCGGCCTGGGGGCCTGCAGCCGCGCGGCCCCGGCCGCCGCTGAAGCGCGCCCGCCGCGACAGTTCGAAGTCATGCACAGCGATGCGCAGTGGCGCCAGCAGCTGACCCCGGCGCAGTACGCGGTGCTGCGCCAGCAGGCCACCGAGCGCCCGTACAGCAGCCCGCTCAACAAGGAACACCGGCAGGGCACTTTCGCCTGCGCCGGCTGTGCACTGCCGCTGTTCTCCTCCTCCACCAAGTTCGAGAGCGGCACCGGCTGGCCCAGCTTCTGGGCGCCGCTGCACAACGCCATCGGCGAAGACCGCGACGTCACCTTCGGGATGCTGCGGGTGGAGGTGCATTGCCGCCGCTGTGGCGGCCACCTCGGCCATGTGTTCAACGATGGTCCGCGCCCGACCGGGCTGCGCTACTGCATGAACGGTGCGGCGATGGTGTTCGTTCCCGGCGCCACGGATGGCACCGCCGACGGCTGGCGGGTGCCGGTCGGTTCTTCCCCTGTTTCCGGAGCCTGACGATGCTGCTGTTGCTGCTTGCCTACCTCGGGGGCGCGCTGACCCTGCTCAGCCCCTGCATCCTGCCGGTGCTGCCGTTCGTGTTCGCGCGTGCCGACCGTCCGTTCCTGCGCAGCACGCTACCGCTGCTGCTGGGCATGGCACTGACCTTCACCGTGGTCGCCAGCCTGGCCGCGGTGGGCAGCCAATGGGTGGCCCAGGCCAACCAGGTTGGACGCTGGATCGCCCTGCTGCTGATGGCGTTGTTCGCAGCCGCCCTGCTATGGCCACGACTGGCCGACCATCTGCTGGCGCCGTTCCAGCGCGTGGGTGCCCGCCTGAGCGCGCGTGCCGATGCGGCGGATGCTGCGGGGCACGGCGGCGCGTGGACCTCGCTGCTGATCGGCATCGCCACCGGCCTGCTGTGGGCACCGTGCGCCGGGCCAATCCTCGGCCTGGTGCTGACCGGTGCTGCCCTGCATGGCGCCAGCGTCGGTACCAGTGCGCTCCTGCTGGCCTATGCGCTGGGTGCAATCACCGCACTGGCGCTGGCGGTGTGGGTGGGCGGCCGCGTGTTCCGTGCGCTGCAGGCGCGGCTTGGCCTCGGCGACGCACTGCGCAAGGTGCTGGGCGTAGCCGCGCTGCTGGCGGTGGTGGCGATCGGTCTGGGCTGGGATACCGGCCTGCTCACCCGTCTTTCGACGGTCAGCACCGCACGCATCGAGCAGGGCCTGCTGGATGCGGTACCCGGCGCGCAGCCGGCGGCACCGCCGATGATGATGATGGCCGGTGCCAACGCCGCAGCCGATGCACCGCTGCCGGTGGAAGGCACCCTACCCGCGCTGGACGGCGCCACCGGCTGGCTCAACAGCCCACCGCTGGCGACCCAGCAGCTGCGCGGCAAGGTGGTGCTGGTCGATTTCTGGACGTACTCCTGCATCAACTGCCTGCGCGCGATGCCGTTCGTGCACGAATGGGAACGCCGCTACCGTGACCACGGCCTGGTGGTGGTCGGCGTGCACACGCCGGAGTTCGCCTTCGAACGTGACCCGCGCAATGTGATGAAGGCCGTGCAGCAACTCAAGGTCGAGTACCCGGTGGCGCTCGACAACCAGTACACGATCTGGCGCGCGTTCAACAACCGCTACTGGCCGGCGCAGTACTTCGTCGACGCGCAGGGCAACATCCGCGGCCACCAGTTCGGCGAGGGCAACTACGCGCGCTCGGAACAGATGATCCGTCGCCTGCTGACCGAAGCGGGCCAGACCCATCTGCCGCCACCGGCTGATCCCGCTGCCGCTGATCTGAAGGGTGTGGCTGCGCAGGCCGACATGGGCAATCTGCGCTCGCCGGAAACCTATCTGGGCCACGCCCGCGCCGAGCAGTTCGCCTCGCCCGGCGGGCAACGCAGTGATGCCGCGTTCGACTACACCTTGCCGGCCACCCTCGCGTTGAACCAGTGGGGACTGTCCGGGCGCTGGACCGTCACCGACGAAGCGGCACAGCTGCAGCAGGCCGGTGGACGCATCGCCTTCCAGTTCCATGCGCGCGACCTGCACCTGGTGCTGGCGCCGGCCCAGGAAGGAAAGCCGGTGCGCTTCCGCGTGTTGTTGGACGGCAAGCCACTGCCTGCCGCCGATGCCGGCAGCGATGTCGGTGCCGATGGCAGCGGTGTGGTCGACGAGCACCGCCTGTACCAGCTGATCCGCCAGCGCGGCACGGTCGGCCCGCATCGCTTCGAGATCGAGTTCCTCGACTCGGGTGTGCAGGCCTATGCCTTCACCTTCGGTTGAACCGGGAGCACACGATGAAACTCTCCTTTGAACAGGGCATCGCCGCCGGTGTTGCAGGTCTGGTGGCCACGGCATTGATCGCCGGTGTGCTACTCGTTGACCACGGCGCCATCGCGGCACCGCTCGAAGCCAGCGCGCAGACCCAGGCACTACCGGCACCCACGGGCGACGCCGCGTTCCGCGATGACGCCACCCACGCCAGCGTGGTGTTCGCCGGCGGTTGCTTCTGGGGCGTGCAGGGCGTGTTCCAGCACGTCAAGGGTGTGAGCAACGCAGTCTCCGGCTACATCGGTGGCAGCGGCGCCGATGCACGCTACGAGCGCGTCAGCGGAGGCCAGACCGGTCATGCCGAAGCGGTGAAAATCGACTACGACCCGCGCCAGGTCAGCTACGGGCAGCTGATGCAGGTGTTCTTCTCGGTAGTGCACGACCCGACCCAGCTCAACCGCCAGGGGCCGGACCACGGCAGCCAGTACCGATCGGCGATTTTCACTGACGACGCACGCCAGCAGGCGGCCAGCCGCGCCTACATCGCCCAGCTCGGCCAGGCCGGCAGCTACCGCGCGCCGATCATCACCCAGCTGGTCAGCGGCCAGCACTTCTACCCGGCCGAGAGCTACCACCAGAACTACATGACGAACTACCCGCAGGCGGCCTACATCCGCTACTACGACGCACCGAAGCTGGCCGCGCTGGGCAAGCAGTTCCCGGCGTTGTACCGGCGCGATGCGGCGCTGGTGCCGATGCGCTGACGGCTTTTCCCCTGGGGCTGATCGGTGCTTGGCGCTGCTCTTCTGTAGAGCCGAGCCCACGCTCGGCTGCTGTTGGCGGAAAAGCAGCCGAGCATGGGCTCGGCTCTACACAAAAAAAGAACGCACGGCCATCCAGCCGTGCGCTTGGGAAGTATCGGCCGCGCCCCGATCAGGCCCGGCCGACAACGACATGCTAGTCTCGCCATCATCATGGGTACAGCACCAGATGGCGGGAAATTCGATGGATACAGATGACCAGGGCGCGATGATCCCACCCCGCTACCAACGGCTGTCCGACGAACTGGCCGAGGCCATCCACGGCGGCCGGCTTCCAGTAGGCAGCCGCCTGCCTTCGCTTCGGCAGATGGCCCTGCAGCGCAGGCTCAGCCTGAACACGGTGATTGCCGCCTATCGCCAGCTGGAAGATGCCGGCCTGGTGATTCCGCGGCCCAAGGCCGGTTTCGAGGTTGCGCCACGATTGTCGGTGCCGGAACGGTCGCTGCGCGACACCCCGTCCGCGCCCACCGCACCACTGCAGCAGGTGCTGATGGCCCGGGTACTGGAGGCACAACGTCGCCCCGGCGTGATCGACCTGGCCTTCGCCGGCCCGCGCGGTCGCCAGTTCTACCCCGGCGCGCAGTTGGCCAGACACACCGCGCAGGTGCTGCGCCATGGCCAGCAGACGGTGGAGACCTACGCGCGCCCGAATGGTTCGCCGCGGCTGCTGGCGCAGATCGTGCGCCGTGGTCCGCGCATGGGCCTGCACACCCACGCCGAGCGCCTGCTGCTGACCCACGGTGCAATGGAAGCGCTGCAGCTGGCGTTGCGTGCAGTCACCCAGCCAGGTGATGCGGTCGGCATCGAGGCGCCGTCCTACTTCAACCTCTACCCGTTGTTGGCCAACCTGGGCCTGCAGGCCATCGAACTGCCCACCCACCCGCAGCACGGGCTCGACGTGGATGCGCTGGATGCGCTGCTGGAGCACACGCCGCTGGCCGCACTGGTGGTGATGCCGACCGTGCACAACCCGCTGGGCTGCACCATGCCGACAGTGGCCAAGCAACGCCTGGCCGAACTGGTCAACGCGCGCCAGCTGCCATTGATCGAAGATGCGGTGTATGCCGAGCTGCAGTTCTGCGAACCGCCGGCGCCCTTGTTGAAAGCCTTTGATCGCAACGGCTGGGTGATGGTGGTCGGTGGCTTTTCCAAGACGCTGGCGCCGGACTATCGCATCGGCTGGCTGGAGGGCGGCCGCTTCGCCGAGCGCATCGCACTGCTGAAATTCCAGTCCACCGGCGGGGAACCGCAGCTGCTGGGTGACGCAGTCGCAGCCTATCTGGAAGCGGGCAGCTACGAGCATCACCTGCATCGCATGCGTCGTCTGTATCGCGAACAGGTAGGGCGGCTGCGCCAGCTGGTGGCCGAACATTTCCCGCCCGGCACCCGCGCCACCGAGCCGCAGGGCGGATTCCTGCTGTGGCTGGAACTACCGGGCGTGGATACGCGCGAGCTGTTCGAGCGTGCGCTGCAGGAGGACATCGTGTTCATGCCCGGCCAGGTGTATTCGCGCGGCGCGCGCTACCGGCATTGCCTGCGGCTGTCGTGCTGCCAGACGCTGGATGCGCGCTTCATCGGTGCGGTTGAACGGCTGGGGGCGATCGCGCGGGAGCTGGCGGCGCGCCAGCTCCTGTAGAGCCGAGCCTACGCTCGGCTGCCCTTCGTCAATGGTCCCCGCTGAGCCGAGCATGGGCTCGGCTCTACAGGAAGCAGGTCAATCGAGCAGGTACGTGCTCAGGATCTGGCCATCCGCCCCCGGCAGATGCGGCAGCCGCCCCCAGGACGGCATCGGCAGGCGCTGCTGCAGCGTGGCGATGTTCTCGTCCTGGCGCTGCATCGCAGGATCAATGTGGTTGCCGATCCAGCCCAGGCACTGCACGCCGCTGGCCTGCAGCGACTGCGCGGTCAGCCGCGCATGGTTGACGCAACCCAGGCGCATGCCCACCACCAGCAGTACGGGCAGACGCAACGCGCGCACCAGGTCGAGCTGGTCCAGCGTGGCCGAAACCGGTGCCAACCAACCGCCGACACCCTCCACCACCACGATGTCAGCCTGCGCGCGCAGACGCTCGAATGCAGCCACGATCGGCGCCAGTTCCACCTGCACGCCATCCTCGGCGGCGGCCAGTTCTGGGGCCAGCGGCTGGCGCAACGCATACGGGTTCAGATCGGCATAGTCCGGTACCGGCCAGCTGGCCGCCTGCAGTGCCAGCGCGTCCTCGTTGCGCAGGCCCTGCCCCAGGTCTTCGCTGCCGCTGGCCACCGGCTTCATGCCGACCGCGCGCAGGCCGCGCCGGCGCAGCGCATGCAGCAAGGCGGTGCTGGTGGCGGTCTTGCCGATCTCGGTATCGGTGCCGGTAACGAACAGGGCGGGCGGCAGCGTGGCGGGCAACGGCATCGAAGGGCTCCAACAGGGCAACTGTGTGTGCATTATCGCCGGCCCGGCGCGCTTGCTAGACTGCGGGCATGTTCACCAATGCCTCGCTCACCGGCAGCAAGCCGGAACAATACGCCCAGCTGCTGGAACAGGCCCGTGGCCTGGTCTACGCCGAGTCCGACCGCATCGCCAACGCGGCCAATCTCTCGGCACTGGTCTACCACGCCCTGCCCGACCTGAACTGGGTGGGCTTCTACCTGTACGACGGCAAGGAGCTGGTGGTCGGCCCATTCCAGGGCCTGCCGGCCTGCGTGCGCATTCCGCTGGACAAGGGCGTGTGCGGCGCCGCCGCCAGCCAGCGCGTGACCCAGCGCGTGGACGACGTGGATGCCTTCCCTGGCCACATCGCCTGCGATTCGGCCTCGCGCTCGGAGCTGGTGGTGCCGCTGCTGCGCGGCGAGGAACTGATCGGCGTGTTCGATATCGACAGCCCCAAGGTCGGCCGCTTTGATGCCGACGACCAGGCCGGCCTGGAAGCCATCGCCCGCGTGTTCGTCGAGGCGCTGGGATGAGCGCACCGAAGCTGCGCAACATCGGCCCGAAAAGTGCGGCGTGGCTGCGCCAGGTCGGCCTGCGCAGCCGCGAAGACCTGGTTGCGATCGGCGCCGTCGGCGCGTTCGTCAAGGTCAAACGCGCCGGCTTCAAGCCGAGCTTGAACCTGCTCTATTCACTGGAAGGTGCGTTGCTGGACTGCCATTGGCAGGAGCTGAGCGAGCCGCAACGTGAGGCGCTGGTGCAGGACTATGAAGCGCGCATCGCCGCGCACCCGCTGAAGGCGGCCGGCCCGGCCTCGGGCCCGGTGCATGAGCAGCGCTTCGATGCTGACGACGATGCTGACGACGATGCTGAAGACAGCGTGGACGAGCGCGCGGACGAGGATTGAGCCGCGCCCTTCTGTAGCGCCGAGCCCACGCTCGGCTGGCCTTTCTGATCGAAATGCAGCCGAGCATGGCTCGGCTCTACAAGAGCAGATCAGGGCTGCTGCAGCTCCAGCAGCTCGCCCGCCAGCCCGACCTCACCGCGCTCCAGCCACACCCGCAGGCGCGTGCCGTGGTCGATGCGCAGCGCCCAGCACAGCGACATCGGCAGGCCGCAGACCTGCGACAGCACCATGCGCAGCGGGCCGCCGTGGCTGACCACCAGCGTCGGCACTGGGTCGTCGTGGTCCAGCAGGCGATCCAGCGCGCGCGCGATGCGCCGCTCGAAGTGGCCCCAGCTTTCGCCGTTCGGCGGCGGGAACGCGTGGGGGTCGGCGTGGAAGGCCGCCAGTGCATCCTCCGGCAGGTCGAACAGCGACTGCCCATCCCAATCGCCGAAATCCAGCTCTTCCCATTCCTCGTCCGCTTCCACGTCCAGCCCACGCGGGGTGGCCAGGGCCATCGCCGTGTGCAGCGAGCGCAGCCGTGGCGAACTGATCATCCGCTCCCAGGGCTGCGCGGCGTAGGCGTCGACCAGTTCCTGCGGCAGGCGGGCCAGCTGCGGTGGGTCGCTGCGTCCATCGAGGAACTCATCGCGACCGTTGCCGGCATGGCGGACCAGGTCGAGGATCATGGCACCGCAACCGCGTGCAGCACGCTGGTCAGTGACGGGTACGCGCACGGCGCAGGAGAGATCGGCGATTGAAGCAACATCATGAACACCACTTCCGGACAGCGTCCCCATAGCGGGGCGCGTCATTCTAGCGTGGGCCGCCCTCAGCCTGCCCGGTACGGAGTCCTGCGCGTGAAGCAGACAGCGACGCCATCATGCGTTTACCCAGTCGAATCATGGGTGCTTCAATGCAACGATGTCCCAGCGCAGCCAGCGGGAGTGCGACCGCCAGCACCAGTGCGGCGCACAACAGATAGCCGGATGTCCCGTCACCAACATACGCAAGCAACCGGCGCAGCACCGGTCCCAGCACAGCGATGACAATGGGATGACCCAGGTAGAGCGAGTAACTCACCGTACCCAGCCAAGCCGTCGCCCGGTTGACGAGCAGACGCGGCGGGCATTGCGAGCAACCCAACAGCACTGCCAGATAGCCCAGGCCGGCCAGCTGCCATTGTCCTGCCCCGCTCCAGCCACCTGCGATTCCCGCCACGACCAGCAACAGCAACAGGGCACCGGCCAGGTTGAGTGCCATCCCCCACCAGCGCGCCCGCGCCGGAGGCACTTGTGAGAGCGCGTTGTAGGCGTGGAACGCCACCAGCCCCATCGCAAACACGGGCGCGTGCGTCAGCCAGCCATAGCCGCCCAGTGAAGCTTCCGCGCGTGCACCCAGCGCGCCGGTTCCGGCCAACGCCGCCAGCCCCAGCAGCGACAAGAGGAGCATCCAGGCCCGGCGTCCGTCATTCACTAGCAGGTACAGCGCAGGGAAAATGGCGTAGAACAGCATTTCCACGCCAACCGCCCAGCTGGCCCAGACAATGCCCTGCTCCCAGCCGGGGAACAGGTTGAAGGTGAACGTGGCATTGGCAGCGATCTCGGCCCAGGGATGGCCGGCATGGCTGCCTCGGCCATCGCGGAAGATCGAGAACGCCAGCAGCACGTAGAACAGCGGCGCAATCCGCAGGAAGCGGTGCAGGTAGAAACTCAGCAAGGGCCGCCCGCTGGCCCTGTGGCGAGGCTGGGTGTAGCACAGGGAGAACGCGCTGATCACGAAGAACAGGGCGACGCCGGTGGCTCCCAGCTGCAGTACCGGCAACAACCCGGCCGCAACGGGCAACGCAGGCGCTGGCATCGACTGGACGTGAAACAGCACGACATAGACGGCGGCCAAGCCTCGAAGCGAATCGAGGAACTGCAAGCGATCCTTTGCAACCATGTTCCCACTTCCCAACCGCAGTGCGTGCGACGGCCTTCACTCTACCAGCTGGCGATGCCGTAGACTGCGCGCACTTCCAGGTGACCTGCGGCCACGGCCGGCAGGTTGAAACGGGAAGCCGGTGACGCGTGTTCCCACGCCATGCCGGCGCTGCCCCCGCAACGGTAAGCACGTCAGTTCCAGGCAACAACGCCACTGTGCCGCGTGCATGGGAAGGCGCCTGGACGGTGGCCTCGCGCCACCTGGCGGCAAGCCCGGAGACCGGCCCGGAAGCCTCAAGGTCGCGATGCGGTGGGCATGGCGCTGGATGATCGCGGCCTGCGCTGCGGCATCGGCGCGTGCCTGCGTTTGCGGCTCCTCCCCTTCGCCACGCGGGCGTGCGTGGCACCTGGAGTCCCCCATGAAGCTGCAGTCCCGAATGCTGTCCCTGGCCGTGCTGGCCGCCCTGCCCGCGCTGGCCCAGGCCGCCGATGACACCACTGCGCTCGACCAGATCCTGGTCACCGCCACCCGCACCCCGATCGCGCTGCAGGACAGCATCGCGCCGGCGCAGGTGATCGACCGCGCGCAGATTGAATCCAGCCAGGCCACCTCGCTGCAGGAGCTGCTGCGCGGCCGCGCCGGCATCAACCTGACCAATGCCGGCGGTCTCGGCAAGCAGAGCTCGCTGTTCCTGCGCGGCACCAACTCGGGCCACACCGTGGTGCTGGTCGACGGCGTGCGCATCAACAGCGCCGACCTCGGCCTGGCCATGTACCAGGACCTGCCGCTGGCGCAGATCGAGCGCGTGGAGATCGTGCGCGGCCCGCAGTCGAGCCTGTACGGCGCCGACGCCATCGGTGGCGTGATCCAGATTTTCACCCGCCGCAACCAGGGCAACTTCGCTCCACACTTCCAGCTCGGTGGTGGCAGCAACGGCCTGCGTGAAGCCAGCGGCGGCATCGGCGGCGGCACCGAGCGCGGCTGGTTCGGTGCCGACATCGCCTACCAGCATTCCGACGGCATCGATGCCTGCCGCGGTTCTTCCTCGGTGTTCACTGCCGGCTGCTTTGCCGACGAACATGACCGCGACGGCTACCGCAACCTGTCCAAGAGCCTGCGCGGCGGTTACAGCTTCAACGACCAGTGGAACGTGGAAGGCAGCGCGCTGCGCGCCGATGGCAAGAACCACTATGACGGCTACTACAACTACTCCGAGACCCGCCAGCAGGTGCTGGCCGGCAAGGTGCGCTACACCCCATCCGAACGCCTGGCATTCACCGCCAACGTCGGCCGCAGCGACAATGAATCCGACAACTTCGGCGCACCGGGGGTGTTTGGCAGCGCGCAGACCCATCGTGACAGCGCCTCGCTGCAGGGTGACTTCGGTGTGGCCGAGGGCCAGCTGCTGAGTGCCGGCGTGGACTGGAGCGAAGACAATCTGGACGGCAGCAGCGCCGGGTATCTCGTCGACAGCCGCCGCAACACCGGCGTGTTCGTGCAGTACCAGGGCCGCTTCGGCCGCCACCAGCTGCAGGCCAGCGCCCGCAACGACGACAACCAGCAGTTCGGCAACCACGCCACCGGCAGCGTTGGCTGGGCGATGGAACTGGGCCACGGCCTGCGCGTCAACGCCAGCTACGGCACCGCGTTCAAGGCACCGACCTTCAGCGATCTGTATGACCTGTGGAGCGGCATGCCGACGTTGAATCCGGAGAAGTCCAAGAGCGCCAACCTGGGTGTTTCGCAGCAGGGCCAGGGCTGGCATTGGGGCCTGGATGTGTACGAAACCCGCATCGATGACCTGATCACCTACGATGCGTCCACGATGAAAATGCAGCAGGTGGAGAAGGCGCGCATCCGTGGTGCCGAGCTGACCGGTGGCGTGCTGCTGGCCGGCTTCGACATCAACGCGCAGCTGAGCTACACCAACCCGCGCAACCGCACCCACGGCAGCAGCCAGTTCGACAACTGGCTGCCGCGCCGTGCACAGCAGACCGCGCGCCTGGACATCGACCGCCGCTTCGGCGATTTCCGCGCCGGCCTGACCGTACAGGGCGCGGGCAAGCGCTTTGACAACGCCAGCAACTCGGTGAAGGTTGGCGGCTACGGCACGCTGGACCTGCGCGCCGAGTACGCGCTGACGCCGTCGTGGTCGCTGCTGGCGCGTGCCGCCAACGTGTTCGACCGCAGGTATGAGACGGTGGCGTGGTTCAACCAGCCGGGCCGCGAGTACCAGTTGAGCGTGCGTTACCAGCCGAAGTGAAAGAAGTCGCCGGGCATTGCCCGGCACTTTTCCATCGACGCATGGCGTCGATCTACCGCTACACCGGAATGCCGGCGGCCAACCCCGGCAATTCACGCAGATCGTCGATCACCGCCACCGCATGCGCGGTGGCCAGGTCCAGGCCGCGCGGGTAGCCGTAACGCACCAGCGCGATCGGCATGCCTGCATCTTCGGCGGCGCGGTAGTCGGTCAACGAATCACCCACCATCAGGCAGGCGTCCACCGGCAGCCCGAAGTGCGCAGCGATGTGCCGCAGCGGTTCGCCACTGGGCTTGCGCTGCGGCAGCGAATCGCCGCCCAGTATCAGCGCGAACGCATCACCGATGCCCAGGTGCTGCAGCAGCGGTGGCACCAGCGCTTCGGGCTTGTTGGTGCAGATTGCCAGCGGCACGTTGCGTGCACGCAGTTGCGCCAGCGCTTCACCCACGCCATCGAACAGACGCGGGCTGCGCAGCAGGCATTCGCGGTAGTGCACCATGAATACCGGCATCACTTCGGCCAGGTCGACTTCGCGGCCGGTGGCATGCACGGCCTGTTCGACCAGGCGGCGCACACCGTCGCCGATCCAGCCCAGCACCGTGGCTTCCGGTACGCGTGCCACACCGATGTCCTCCAGCGTGCGGTTCAGCGCTTCGGCGATATCAGCTGCGCTGTCGACCAGCGTGCCATCAAGGTCGAACACGACCAGCGGATAGGGATACGACAAGGGACGGCACCTGCATGACGTGGGGCCGTCCATTGTACGCCGCTGGTTTTTGCACAGATCCGCCTCAGCCGATCCGGCGCGCGCGGGTAGCCAGGAACGTGGGCAGGTAACGGTCGATCAGGAAACGCGGCTGCGGCTGCCAGTCTTCCATGAAGCGATCGATGATGAAGCCGGCATCCAGCTGGCCACCGATCAGTTCGGTCAGGCTGTGGCCGAAGGTCAGTGCATCGCCCCGTGCCAGCTTCGCCTCGCGCTCGGCCGGCGGCAGGTCTTCCAGGTCCGAATAGGGAATGGCGTACTGCGGCCGGATCAGGCCCTGTGCATCCAGCTGCGGATCGCGCGCACCGACGAACAGCACCGGGTTGTAGAAGCTGGCCATCAGCATGCCATCGCGTGCCAGCACACGGCGGCATTCGGTCCACACCGGGCGCACGTCAGGCACGTACAGGTTCGAGATCGGGTGGAACACCACGTCGAAACTGTCGTTGGCGAACACGTGCAGATCGCGCATGTCACCCTGCACGGTGCGCAGCCGCAGGCCGTCGCGCGCAGCGACCCTGCGGTCCTGTTCCAGCTGCCCGTCGGACAGGTCGAACACGGTGACGTCAGCGCCCGCAGCGGCCAGCACCGGTGCCTGCTGGCCACCGCCCGAGGCCAGGCACAGGATGCGACGGCCGCGCACATCACCCATCCAGTCCAGTGGCAACGCACGGGGCGTCAGGTGCACCTGCCAGCGGCCATCGCGCGCGGCGGCAATCGTTGAACTTTCCACCGGGCGCGACCATTCGCGCACTTCGCTGGCCTGGCGGTCCCAGGCAGCACGGTTGTGGTCGATCAAGGCCTGTCCATGGTTCATGTGTTCTCCTTGCCCGGTGGGCGCCAATCCAGATCCTGGAAGGCCGGGCTGGCGAAACACTCGCCCAGGAAATCCAGGAATCGCCGCATGATAGCGGGCTGCTGCCGCCGTGACGCGTACACCGCATGAATGCCGAGTTCGTCCAGGCTGAATTCGGGCAGCAGTTCGATCAGCTCGCCACTGCGCAGCAGCGGCGCCACCTGGTAGGTCGGCAGCATGGCGATACCGGCACCGGCCCGCACCGCCTCCAGCAGCAGCGAGGCCTCGTTCGCGCTGATGTTGCCGCCCACGGCCACCGACAGCGAACGTCCATCGCGGTGCAGCTGCCACAGGCTTTTACCGACGTAATGGTGGGTCAGGCAGTTGTGCGCGGCCAGGTGCTCGGGGGCGGTCGGCGTGCCACGCACCTGCAGGTAGGACGGCGTCGCGCACAACACCGAGCGGCAGGTGGCCAGGCGCCGTGCGATCAGGCTGGGGTCGATCTGGCGCGCGATGCGCACGGCCAGGTCCACCCGCTCTTCCACCAGGTTCACCGTGCGATCGACCAGCAGCAGCTCGATGCGTGCCGCCGGATGGCGCGCAACGAAGCCGGCCACCGCCCGTGCAAGGTGGCTCTGCCCGAACGACACGCTGGCGGTCACCCGCAGCGTTCCGTGCGGCTCGGGATCATCACTGGCCAGCTCGCCCTGCAGTTCTTCGCCGATCGCCAGCATCTGCCGGAAGCGCGCCAGCGCCGCCTCGCCGGGGCCGGTCAGGCTGATCCGGCGCGTGGTCCGGTGCAGCAGGCGCGCACCCAGCCACCCTTCAACCTCGGCCAGGTAGCGGGTGACCATCGCCCGCGACATGTCCAGCACCTCGGCGGCGGCGGTGAGGCTGCCGCGCTCGGCCACCTCGACAAACACGGTCATGGCGGTCAATCGGTCCATATGCTCGATTCATGCAACAAACAAGCGCGTTATACGCTGTTTTTCGATCAACTGCAGCAGCCTAGAGTGGCCGCATTCCCACCCCACACCGCCCCACGGAGTCCTGCCATGAAAATCGCCCTCGTTGGTTCCACCGGCAACATCGGCCGCCAGATCGCCCGCCACGCGCTGGCCAACGGCCACGAACTCACCGTCATCGTGCGCAGCGCGCAGGACCTTCCGGCAGAACTGGCCGGCGCCCACCCGGTGATCGCTTCGCTGGATGACCAGGACGCGCTGGTTGCCGCCATCGCCGGCCACGATGTGCTGGCCAGTGCCTACGGCCCGCGCCCGGGCGATGACATCGGCCGCGTCGGCGAGGTCGCCGCGCTGCTGGCTGCCGCCGCACGCAAGGCCGGCGTGCCGCGCCTGGTGGTGGTCGGTGGCGCTGGCAGCCTGGAAGTGGCACCCGGCGTGCAGCTGGTCGACACGCCGAACTTCCCGGAGGCCTACAAGCCGTACGCGCTGGCCCATCGTGAAGCCTTCAATCGCCTGCAGGCGGTGGACGACCTGGACTGGACGTTCTTCTCGCCGGCCGCCGAAATCGGCCCGGGCGAAGAGCGCGGCCAGTACCGCGTGCAGCCCAAGGCCTTCCTCGCCGACGCCAGCGGCCACAGCCGCATCAGCTACGCCGACTACGGCGCGGCGTTCGTCGCCGAGCTGGAAGCGCACCAGTACCCGAAACAGATCATCACCGCGGCGTACTGATCGACGCGCGAGCCCTGTAGAGCCGAGCCCACGCTCGGCTCTCCATCCGACACAAGGAATTCCCCATGCGCACCGCTGCCCTGCTGCTTCCCCTCGCGTTGGCCGCCAGTTTCACCAGTGCGCCGCTGATGGCCGCATCGGCCACCCCGGCGCCGGCCACGGCAACGAAATCCCAGCTGCACCTGCAGACCTTCCATCCCGGCCCGCAGGCGATGTTCTCAGTATCCTCGGTGCTGATCGAAGGCCGCCACGATGCGATCCTGGTCAACGCGCAGTTCGGCGCCAGCGATGCACGCAGGCTGGTCGAGCTGATCCGCGCCAGCGGCAAGCAGCTGACCACCATCTACATCAGCCACGGCGATCCGGATTACTACTTCGGCCTGGCCACCCTGCAGGACGCGTTCCCGCAGGCGCGCATCGTCGCCACCGCGCAGACCGTCGCCCACATCCAGCAGACCCAGGCCGGCAAGCTGGCCTACTGGGGACCGAAGATGGGCGCCGACGTGCCGGCACGCATCGTGGTGCCGCAGGTGCTGGACGGCGACGCCCTGCAGCTGGAAGGCCAGCGCCTGCCGCTGATCGGTCTGGATGGCCCGACCCCGGACCGCACGGTGCTGTGGGTGCCGTCGCTGCGCGCGATCGTCGGCGGCATTCCGGTGGTGGCCGGCGAACACGTGTGGATGGCCGACACGCAGACATCTAAGTCCCATGCCGACTGGCTGCAGACCCTGCAGCGGTTGCAGGCGCTGAAGCCGAAGGTGGTGGTGCCGGGGCATTACGCACCGGGTGCGGCGCTGGATGCCAGCGCACTGCGCTTCACCGCAGACTACATCCGTGCGTTCGATGTTGAGGCGGCCAAGGCCAAGGACAGTGCGGCGCTGGTGAAGGCGATGCAGGTGCGCTACCCGAAGCTGGCAGGCGTGGCGTCGCTGGAGTTGAGTGCGAAGGTGGCCAAGGGCGAGATGCAGTGGCCATGAAGTAGGGAGTTTTCTTTTGCAGGGCTGCGCCCTGCACCTGCTCAATGCAACGGCAACAGCCGAAGCAACAGCAACAGCTGGCTATCCGTGGGATGGCGGGGTGGGTCCGGTTGTGGGGGGCGCTGCAAGTACGTCCATGTAAGCTCGGTCGCCGCATCCATGCGGCTCACGCCCCCGCAACCGGACCCACCCCGCCTTCGACAGTTTCCCGCTATCCGTCGGAACCTGCTGCTGATGGTGGGTGCCGACCGTTGGTCGGCACAGGGTCGGATCCCGTTGCTGCGCAACGGGCTCTGACCCCACTGTTTGATGAATAGGTATCTGTGGGATTGTTCATGTCGTGCTCGAACAATTCGCCCTGCACCACCGGTTCCTTTTCGCGGAAGCCACCCAGGCCGACACCGACCAGGCGGTAACGCGTCTCCGCCGGCAGATCCACCCTCGCACGAAGCGCCAGTGCGATGTCGCGCAGTTCTTCCATCGATTCCGGTGGGCGTTCCGGGGTGAAGCTGCGGGTGAGGATGCGGAACTGCGCGGTCTTCAGTTTCAGCACCACGGTGTGGCCGACGCGTTCGGTCTTGCGCGTGGCCTTCCAGGTCTTCTCCGCCAGCTGCACGATCGCTTCGCCCAGGTCTTCCAGCGGCAGGTCTTCGGCGAAGGTGTCCTCCGAGGAAATCGACTGCACCTGCTGGTCCGGTTCCACCGGCCGCTCGTCGATGCCACGTGCACGGTTGTACAGGCTGCGGCCGAAGCTGCCGAATGCTTCTTCCAGGTCGATCAACGCCCACTGCCGCAGATCGCCGCAGGTGACGATGCCGCGCGCGGCAAGTTTTCCTTCCATCACCTTGCCGACGCCGGGCACCCGGTTCACTGGCAACGGCTGCAGGAACGCGTCCACCCGCTGCGGCGGAATCACGAACTGACCATCGGGTTTACGCCAGTCCGAGGCGATCTTGGCCAGGAACTTGTTTGGCGCGATGCCGGCTGAAGCAGTCAGGTTCGTTTCCTCGCGGATCTGCGCACGGATGGTGCGGGCGATGTCGGTGGCCAGTTCGATGCCGCTCTTCGGCTCGGTCACGTCCAGATAGGCCTCGTCCAGCGACAACGGCTCGACCAAGTCGGTATGCCGCAGGAAGATCGCGCGTACCTGCTGTGACACCGCCTTGTAACGTGCGAAGTCCGGCGGCACGAAGATCGCATCCGGGCACAGGCGCTCGGCACGCACGGCCGGCATCGCCGAACGCACCCCGAACACGCGCGCCTCGTAGGACGCCGCGCACACCACCGAGCGAGCGCCGCGCCATGCCACAACCACCGGCTTGCCGCGCAGTGACGGATCGTCGCGCTGCTCCACCGACGCGTAGAACGCGTCCATGTCGACGTGGATGATCTTGCGCAGTCGGGTCATGTCAGGTGGAAAGGGCGGGGGCGTGCCGAACGGGCCACACGCCGAAGTATGGTCGTTGCACATCAACAGGATGCGCGTATTCCATTGAAAACACTACGGTTGCGTACGGTTGAAATGTTTGATCGGCGCAGTTTCCACGGGCATCCTCGAGCGCTTGTTTCCCTGTTTCCCCGCTTCCAGGATTGTGCTTCATGACCCGTCTCCACGCGTTCAACCGCGAACAGCTGCTGGCCAGCGCACGCGGTGAACTGTTCGGCACCGCCGCCGGCCGTTTGCCCAACGATCCGATGCTGATGTTCGACCGCATCACCGACATCCGCGAGGACGGCGGACCGCATGGCAAAGGCATGGTACGCGCCGAACTGGATATCCGCCCGGACCTGTGGTTCTTCGGCTGCCACTTCATCGGCGACCCGGTGATGCCCGGCTGCCTGGGCCTGGATGCCATGTGGCAGCTGACCGGCTTCTTCCTGACCTGGCTGGGCGCCCCCGGCAAGGGCCGCGCGCTGGGCTGTGGCGAAGTGAAGTTCACCGGCCAGGTGCTGCCGGAGGCCAAGCTGGTGCGCTACGAGATCGATATCAGCCGTGTCATCAACCGCAAGCTGGTGATGGCCCAGTCGGACGCGCGCATGTACGTGGATGACCGCGAAATCTACAGCGCGCGCGACCTGCGCGTCGGCCTGTTCACTGAAACCGGGAGCTTCTGATGCGTCGCGTCGTCATCACTGGCATGGGCATCACGTCCTGCCTCGGCAATGATCTGGATACCGTTTCGGCTGCGCTGCGCGAAGGGCGCTCGGGCATCACCGCCCTGGCCGACCACGCCGAAGCGGGCCTGCGCAGCCAGGTTGGCGGTCGTGTCGACCTCGATCTGGAGGCGCTGATCGACCGCAAGCAGAAGCGCTTCATGAGCGATGCGGCGGCCTTCGCCTACCTGTCCATGCGCGATGCCATCGCCGATGCCGGGCTCAGCCCCGAGCAGGTCAGCAACCTGCGCACCGGCCTGATCGCCGGTTCCGGCGGCGGCTCCAGCGAATGGCAGATCGGCGCGGTCGACCTGCTGCGCGAACGTGGTGTGCGCAAGGTCGGGCCGTACATGGTGCCGCGCACGATGTGCTCGACGGTCTCGGCCTGCCTGGCCACGGCCTACCAGATCAAGGGCGTCAGCTACTCGCTGTCGGCCGCCTGCGCGACCTCGGCACACTGCATCGGCGCCGCCGCGGACATGATCCGCCATGGCGCGCAGGACATCATGTTCGCCGGCGGCGGTGAAGACCTGCACTGGTCGATGAGCGTGATGTTCGATGCGATGGGCGCGCTGTCGACCAGCTTCAACGAGACCCCGGCCAGCGCTTCGCGTCCGTACGACAAGGACCGCGACGGCTTCGTCATCGCCGGCGGCGGCGGCATGCTGGTACTGGAGGACTACGACCACGCCGTCGCGCGCGGCGCGCACATCCATGCCGAGCTGATCGGCTATGGCGTGACCTCCGACGGCGCCGACATGGTCGCCCCGTCCGGCGAAGGCGCGGTGCGCTGCATGAAGATGGCGCTGCAGGGCGTCGATCGCCCGCTGGACTACCTCAACACCCACGGCACCTCCACGCCGCTGGGCGACGTCACCGAGCTCAATGCGATCCGCGAAGTGTTCGGCGATGCGGTGCCGCCGCTGTCCTCGACCAAGGCCCTGTCCGGCCATTCGCTGGGTGCGGCCAGCGTGCACGAGGCGATCTACTGCCTGCTGATGATGCGCGATGGCTTCGTCGCCGGTTCGGCCAACATCGGCGAACTGGACCCGAAGGTGGAGAGCTTCCCGATCCTGCGCGAAAGCCGCGAGCAGAAGCTGGATACGGTGATGTCCAACAGCTTCGGCTTCGGTGGCACCAACGCCGCGCTGGTGTTCGGGCGGGTGTGATGGGGAAGGCGTGCCGACCAACGGTCGGCACCCACCAAATAGATGTAGAGCCGAGCCATGCTCGGCTCAGTGCCAACCAAGGTTGGCACCCACAGGGGGCATTGGGGCGTGCCGACCCACGGTCGGCACCTACCGGTTACCTCGGCAACAACGGCACCAGCAATGCGTGCGCGTCCACCAGCGACCCTACGATGCGGTGGCCCAGTGCGCGCAGCTCTTCATCAGGATGCACCAGGTCCGGCACCTGGATCACGGTCATGCCGGCCGCCAGCGCCGCGCGCGTACCGGCCGGTGAGTCTTCCAGCGCCAAGCAACGCTCCGGCGCCTGGCCCAGCCGCTGCGCGGCCAGCAGGTAGATATCCGGTGCCGGCTTCGGCCGCGCCACGTCGCCGCTGGTGATCACCGCATCGAAGTACGGCAGCAGGCCAGCAGCGGCCAGCTTGCGGTTGGCCCGCGGCTGCCGCGTGGTGGTTGCCACCGCACGCGGGATCGCATGTGCCTTCAGCAGCTCCAGCAGCTCCAGGATGCCCGGCCGCAGCGGCAGACCGGTCTGTGTGCGTGCTTCGTACAGCTCATGGCAACGTGCCGCCACTGCGTCGATCACGCTGTCCTCGATCCCCTGCGCGCGCAGCAGTGCGTACGTGTCGCGGTCACCGAGGCCGACCATGCGCAGGAACACCGCCTCGTCCAGGCCCAGCCCGAACTCGTCGGCGGCCTCGCTCCAGCAGGCCAGCGAGACCCGCTCGCTGTCGATCATCAGGCCGTCCATGTCGAAGATGACGGCGTCGGGGAGGAACGGCAGCGCAGCGATGGTGGTCATGGAGCGAACAGCGTATCCAGGTCGGTGGAAGTGAGCTGCCGCCATTGCCCTTCGTCCAGCCCCTGCAGGTCCAGCCCGCCGACGCGGCTGCGGTGCAGGGCCTGCACGTGGTTGCCGGTGGCGGCGAACATGCGGCGTACCTGATGGTAGCGGCCTTCGTGCAGCACCAGGCGCGCGCGACGCGCATCCAGCACCTCCAATTCAGCCGGCAGCAGGGGCGTCTTCTCGGACTCCAGCATCAGCGTACCGCTGGCGAACAGCGCCACCTCGTCGCCGCGCAGGTCATCGCTCAACTCGACCTCATAGACTTTCGGCAGCTTCGACTTCGGCGAGATGATCCGGTGCAGCAGGCCACCGTCGTCGGTCAGCAGCAGCAGGCCACTGGTCTCGCGGTCGAGGCGGCCCACCGTGGACAGCACCGGATCGCGGTCGCGGAAGCGCGGCGGCAGCAGGTCGTAGATCAGGCGGCCGGTGTCCTTGGTCGAGCAGGTGTAGCCGGCCGGCTTGTGCAGCGCGATCGACAGGCCCACCGGCGGGTCCAGCGGCTCGCCGTCGACGCGGATCGCCTCGTGCGGCACCTGGTCGTCGGCATACAGCACCTCGCCGTCGGCGTCGGTGACGCGGCCTTCGCGGAACATCCACTGCACCTGCTTGCGGCTGCCATAGCCCAGGTTGGCGATGAGCTTGACCAGCTTCACTTGCCCTTCCCCTTCACCGCTTCCACCAGCTTGAAGCCATCACGCTCGGCGATCACGCGCACTGCGCCAAAGCTCTCGTTGAGCGTGTACTCGTACGGCAGGTGGCGGTTGGCCACCACGTACAGGCGTCCGCCCGGGCGCAGCGCCTGCGCGGCCACGGCGATGAAGCGCTGGCCGATGTCCGGGCGATCGGCGCGCGAGGGCGTGTGGAACGGCGGATTGCTGATGATGACGTCGTAGCCCGGCTCGATGCCGGCGGTGACGTCCTGCCACAGGAAGCGCAGCGGCAGCGGACGCGGCGGCGGTGCCAGGTTCAGCTCGGCCAGTGCCAACGCGCGCTGCTCCGCTTCGTACAGGTCCAGCGCGGTGATCTTCGGGCAGCGCTCCAGCAGCTCGCGCGACAGGTAGCCGTAGCCGGCACCGAGGTCGGCGGCGCGGCCGGCCAGGTCGGCCGGCAGGTGCTCGGCCAACAGCGCCGAGGCCGGATCGATGCGGTCCCAGGCGAACACGCCCGGGCGGCTGAGGAAACGGCCGCCGACGATCGGCCGCACCGCATCCAGTGCCGACCAGCGCTTGGCCAGGTCGGCGTCGTGCTGGCCCTGCATCGGGGCGGTCCAGTACACGCGGCAGTGGTTCTTGGTCAGGCTGCCGCCGAGGCCGGTCAGTTGCTTGAGGTCGCCCTCGCCCGAGCGCGCACCTTCGTTGTTGGACTGGCAGGCAACGATGCGGCCGCCGTCGGCGACCAGCGCCAGCGCGCGGGCGAACAGCGCGCGGGCCTCTTCACGCTGGCGCGGCGGCAGCACCAGCACCAGCGGGTAGCGGCCCTTGCCGGCCACATCATCCAGCTGGCCGCTGACGGTCCAGCCGGCGGCCTGCTGCAGCGGCTGCGCGAACGGGGCGAAGCTCTGCTCGCAGTGCACCTCGCGGCTGCCGGCCGCTTCACGCAGCGGCCAGCCGTCGCGGGCACGCAGGAAGGCCACCGGGCCCTCCGGCCAGCGCAGGGCGCCTTGGGAGAACGGCAGGAACAGGGTCTGAAGGGGGGCGTCGTCGCTGGAGGCCATCGGCGCGGGTACTTCAAGCGTGAGGGCCGTCCATTGTACCGGCTTGGCCGGGCCGGCCCCGGTATGCCGCTTTGCGAAACCCGAACGGGGCCTTGATCTGCCAGCAACATTGAAACGTTCAGGGTAGAGGCTCCCCCGGAAACCCAGGAGAACCTGCATGCGAGCCTTGTTCGTCGGTGGCGTGGTCGACAACAGTGAAATGGACCTGGAAGGCAGCCATCCGCCCGTGCATTACCCCGAGGACACCGGCGGCGGCCACTCGCGCTACCGGCTGCACCAGGTCGGTCATGGCGCCGACGGCAGCGTGGCCTATGCGGTGTACGGCGCGCCGGACCTGGCCGATGACGAGGTGGCCCGGGTGGCGGAAGAACGCGCCTATGCACGGCGGTTCGAGGCGACGCCGACGTTGTTCGAGCATTGACGCACCGGTAGCGCCCGAGCCCACGCTCGGGCGACGGCGCAGCCGAGCGTGGGCTCGGCTCTACATCCGATCAGGGCGCCCTGGGTGGCAGACGGTTGACGCTGGCGATCTCATCCAGCCACACATGGTGCTGCTGCACCGGCGTGTCGTAGTCATCCAGGCGCAGCTGGCCGTTGCTGCCTTCGTCGCCGGCGTCGTTGCGGTACTGCTGCACGGTCGGTTTCACCGCCACGGTGCCGAGCAGGCGGCGACCATCGTGCAGGGTCAATTGCACCTGCGTTTCGCCTTCCAGCTGCGGCAACAGGGCTTCCAGGCGCGCGATCTGCGCCGGATCGGTATGGATGCGGGGAGCTATACGGGACATCGGCGACCTCCTGCGTGCAGGGTCGCCGATCGGCCGTGAATGCTCAGTGCAGCGCGCTGTCCGCGCGTGGCACCTGCACCTTGCGTACCGCAGCCACCAGCTGTGCCACCGAGTACGGCTTGGCGACATGTTCCTGGAAGCCTGACGCCAGCGCTCGGCGCCGGTCGTCGGCACGTGCCAGCGCGGTCACGGCAACCGCCGGCAGGGTCATCGCATCCACGCCCATGTCCTCGCGCAGCGTGCGCACCAGGCCATAGCCATCCATGCCCGGCATGCCGATGTCGGTCAGCATCACGTGGTACTGCAGGTGCCCGGTATCGGCCAGCAGCGCCAGCGCTTCACCGGCCGAGCTGGCGGCCGACACGCTCGCGCCCTGCTCTTCCAGCATGCGCCGCAGGTACTCCAGCACTTCCGGCTGGTCTTCCACCGCCAGCACGTGCATGCCGCGCAGCGGGTACGGTTCGACGATCACTGGCTCCAGGATCGGCCCGCTGATCACTTCGCGCAGCGGGCGCCGCTCGGCATCGGGAATGTGCTGCGGCAGGCGCACGGTGAAGGTGGCGCCGTGGCCATGGCCTTCGCTGGCAGCGGTGACGGTACCGCCATGCAGCTCGACCAGTTGCTGCACGATCGCCAGGCCCAGGCCAAGGCCGCCATGACGGCGCGTGGTGGTGCCATCGGCCTGACGGAAGCGGCTGAACAGATGATTGAGGAATTCGGGCGCGATGCCGTCGCCGGTGTCACGCACGGTGATCACCCAGTGGTTGCCATCGGCCTGCAGCCGCAGCTCGATGCGGCCTTCGGCCGGGGTGAACTTGATCGCATTCGACAGCAGGTTCCACAACACCTGCTGCAGGCGGGTGGCATCGCCCAGCACAAGGCTGGGCTGCTCCGGCAGCAGCAAGCTCACGTCCAGCGCCTTGCCTTCGGCAACCAGCTCCTGCGCGCCGATGGCTTCGCCCAGCAGGTCGCGCAGGTCCAGTATCTCCACCTCCAGCTGCACCTTGCCCAGCAGCATGCTGCTGAGGTCGAGCATGTCCGAGATCAGCCGCTTCTGCGCGCCGGCGCTGTTGGCGATCACATTCAGGCCCTTGTACAGCGGGCTGGTGTTGTCCACGCGCTGCAGCAGCAGCTCGCTCCAACCGAGGATGGTGGTCAGCGGCGTGCGCAGCTCGTGCGACAGCGTGGCCAGGAATTCGTCCTTCAACCGCGCCATGTTCTCTGCGGCACTGCGCGCGGCACGCTCGGACTGCAGCAGCTCCTCGCGGGCCAGTTCGATCTCGCGGCGTTCGGTCACGTCCGGGCTGCTGCCGGCCAGGCCGATGAAGCGGCCCATCCGCGAGAAGCGCGGGCGTGCGTTCATCTCCAGCCAACGCCACTCGCCATCGGCGCGTCGGGCCCGCACCAGCGCATGCATCGACCGCTGCGCCTTCAGTGCTTCCTGCAGCTCGTACTCGAACACCGATGCATCGTCCGGATGCACCAGGCCACGCCAGACATCTTCCGGTACGCGGGTTTCGTCACCGCCGAAGAACTCACTGAAAGCGCTGTTGACGAAACGGGCATGGCCGCGCTCGTCCAGCACCCACACCGGCATCGGCAGGCCGTCGGCCAGTGCGCTGAAGCGGGCTTCGCTTTCGCCCAGCTCCACTTCCATCTGCTTGCGTGCGGTGATGTCGAAGAACAGGATGCCGACCTTGTCTTCGCCCGGACGGCCCACGCGCACCGCATCAACCGCGAACGAGCGGCCCAGCGCACGCGCTTCCATCTCAAACTGGGCGGGGCGGCCACTGCGCGCGACCTCGCCGTAGATGCGGAACCAGTCCTGCTCGTGGCCCGGTTCCAGCGCCGTCATGCGCTGGCCACGTGCGTCCTTCAGGCCGGTGTGGCGCTCGAACGCATCATTGACCTCGATGAAACGGTAGTCCACCGCGCGATCGCCCTCGAACAGCACCTGGATCACGCAGAAACCGGCGTTGATGCGCTCAAGCACGCCATGATGCAGGTCGGGTTCGGGCGCTGGCACCATCATCGGTGGGCGCTCCACGAGGGGCGGCAGTGTGGACAAGGGGCGTCTGTGCAGGCCGGATTGGAAGCACAGCATCTTCCAAAGCGCGTATTCACAGCGTCAAGCGCCGTCAGTCATGGTTGACGTCGATGAATTGGCGGCAACCACCCTTGCGCACGACGCAATCGGCCATTGCGGTGGCCCGGCCACAGGATCACACTCGATCTGTGATCAACATCGTCCCCAGCGCGGGGACGCAGGAGACCGTCATGAAACGCTCACTCGCGATTGCGCTGCTGGCAGGCGCCCTGGTGGCGGGCGGCGCCAACGCTGCACCGCGCACCGTGACCGATGCGGACGCGCCACGCGCGTTGCAGGCCGATGGCCCGGTCAGCGTGAAATGGGAGGATCCGGCCAAATTCACCGAGATCCGCCAGAGCACCAACCGCTTCGAGGCCGAACGCGGTGACTGGGTGCAGCAGCTGGCCCGCTACCTGCAGACCACCGCTGCCAAGCCGCTGCAGCCTGGGCAGACCCTCGATGTGACCCTGGTGGACATCAAGCGTGCCGGTGACTACGAGCCGTGGCACGGCCCGCGTGGCCGCGACATCCGGATCATGCGCGACATCTACCCGCCGCGGATCAGCCTGCAGTACACGTTGAAGGACGCCAGCGGCCGTATCGTCAGCGAGGGCGATGCGCGCCTCAGCGATACCGGCTACCTGCACAACCTGGGGCTGAAGAGCGACAGTGATCCGCTGCGCTACGAGAAGCGCCTGATCGACGACTGGGTGAAGCGCCAGCTGGCCAGCCAGGCCACCGCCGCGCGGTAATGCCGGGCGACGCGCCCCACCGGGCTGCCGCGGCAATGCCTGGCAACGCGACCCACCGGTAGGTGTCGACCTTGGTCGACACGCATTAGACGGCGCCGACCAAGGTCGGCCGCTACCGAAGCCGAGCGTGGGCTCGGCTCTACACGTATACCTTGGCCACGCGCTTGACCGCGCACGGCAGCTGGTACGCGCTCACGCCGCAACGCGGCGCCAGTTCGGACAGCGTCGGTGCGCTGCCCCACAGTTCCACCACGCTGCCGATGCCGGCCTGCGCATGTGCGGTCAGGTCCACCGTCAGCATGTCCATCGACACGCGCCCGATCAGCGCACCGGGCTGGCCGTCGATCAGCACCGGGGTGCCATTCGGGGCGAACTGCGGATAACCGTCGGCATAGCCGAGCGCGACCACACCCACGCGGGTGCGCGCCTTGGCCACGAAGCGTGCGCCATAGCCCACCGGCTCACCCGCCTCGATCCAGCGCTCGGCGATCACCTTCGACTGCATCGTCATCACCGGGCGCAGGCGCTCGGTCAGTGCCGTGTTGTCCGGCAGCGGATTGGCGCCGTACAGCATCAGGCCCGGGCGCACCCAGTCGCTGCGTACATCCGGCCAGCCCAGCAGCGCCGGCGAGTTGCACACGCTGGTCTCGCCACCCAGGCCGTCGATGGCCCGCGCGAAGGTCGCGGCCTGTTCGTGGGTGCGTTCGCTGTCCAGCTCATCGGCGCGCGCCAGGTGGGTCATCAGCACGATGCGCTCGACCTGCGGCAGCGCCGACAGGCGTGCATGCGCGGCACGGAAGCTGTCCACGTCCAGGCCGAGGCGATGCATGCCACTGTCCAGCTTCAGCCACACCGTCAACGGGCGCGGGCTGTCGAAGGCAGCAACGGCCTCCAGTTGCCACGGCGAACCGACAGCGAACCAGAAGTCATGCTCGGCCACCAGCGCCATGTCGCTGGGCTCGAAGATGCCTTCCAGCAGCAGGATTGGCGCACGGATGCCGGCCTGGCGCAGCTCCAGTGCCTCTTCGATGGTAGCCACGCCGAAGCCATCGGCCTCGTCTTCCAGCGCCTGCGCACAGCGCACCGCGCCATGCCCATAGGCATCGGCCTTGATGATCGCCAGGGCCTTGCCACCGCCCAGTTCACGGGCGAGCCGGTAGTTGCTGCGCAGGGCGCCCAGATCGATCAGCGCGCGGGCAGGACGCATGTGCGGTTCTCTTGTTGCGGCGCGTGACCGTACTGGCCGTAGCGGAAAATATCCAGGCCTTCGGTGCTGATCTGCGGCTGGCGCGCGCTCATCAGGTCGGCCAGGTAGCGACCCGAGCCGCAGGCCATGGTCCAGCCCAGCGTGCCGTGGCCGGTGTTGAGGTACAGGTTGCGGAACGGCGTGGCGCCGATCACCGGCGTACCGTCCGGCGTGGCCGGGCGCAGGCCGGTCCAGAACTGCGCACGCGACAGGTCGCCGCCCTTCGGGTAGAGATCGCTGACCACCAGCTCCAGGGTTTCGCGGCGGCGCTGCGACAGCGACAGGTCGAAGCCGGCCACTTCGGCCATGCCACCGACGCGGATACGGTCGTCGAAGCGGGTCACCGCCACCTTGTAGCTCTCGTCGAGAATGGTCGAGGTCGGCGCCATCGCCGGGTCGGTGATCGGCAGGGTCAGTGAGTAGCCCTTCAGCGGGTACACCGGCAGGCGCATGCCCAGCGATGCGACCAGCGCCGGCGAATAGCTGCCGAGCGCGACCACGAAGCGGTCGGCGGTTTCCAGCTTGCCGTCGATGCGCACGCCGGTGATGCGGTCGCCATCGAACTCCAGGCCGGTGATGTCCTGGTCGAAGCGGAACTCGACACCGGCATCCACGCACATCTGCGCCAGGCGGCGGGTGAACAGCTGGCAGTCGCCGGTCTGGTCACGCGGCAGGCGCAGCGCGCCGACCAGGCCATCGACGTGGGCCAGGGCCGGTTCGGCCTGGATGATGCCGGCGCGGTCCAGCACCTCGTACGGCACGCCGTACTGGGCCAGGATCTCGATGTCCTGCGCCGAGGCATCCAGCTGCTGCTGGGTACGGAACAGCTGGGTGGTGCCCAGGTCGCGGCCTTCGAATTCGATGCCGATCTGCGCACGCAGCTCGTTCAGGCAGTCGCGGCTGTACTCGGACATGCGCACCATGCGCGCCTTGTTGATCGCGTAGCGCTCATGGGTGCAGTTGCGCAGCATCTGCCACAGCCAACGGTACTGGGCCAGGTCCATGCCCGGCTTGATCGCCAGCGGCGCGTGCTTCTCGAACAGCCAGCCGATGGCCTTCTTCGGCACGCCCGGGGCCGCCCACGGCGAGGTGTAGCCGAACGACAGCTGGCCGGCATTGGCGAAGCTGGTTTCCAGCGCCGGGCCGGGCTGACGGTCGATGACCGTGACTTCAAACCCGGCCTGTCGCAGGTACCAGGCACTGGTGGTGCCGATCACGCCGCTGCCGAGAACTAGGACTCGCATGGGACTTCTCCAACCCGATCATTCCCTGCACTGGAGCGTGCCGGGACCATAATTGGGGAAGTATAGACAGCCATTCCCAGTTGATTTGCCTGTTTTGAAATCAACCGGCAGGATGTTCTCCTGCAATTCATTCCCCAAGGTTGACGGCCATGGCCACCCGTACCCGCGAACTGGACAAGATCGACCGCAAGATCCTGCGCATCCTGCAGGCCGAGGGCCGTATCTCCTTCACCGAACTGGGCGAGCGGGTCGGCCTGTCGACCACCCCGTGCACCGAGCGCGTACGCCGGCTCGAGCGCGAAGGGGTGATCACGGGCTACCACGCCCACCTCGACCCGGCCGCGGTGAAGGCCAGCCTGCTGGTGTTCGTGGAGATCAGCCTGGCCTACAAGTCCGGCGACATCTTCGAGGAGTTCCGGCGCGCGGCGCTGAAGCTGCCCAACGTGCTGGAGTGCCACCTGGTATCGGGCGACTTCGATTACCTGCTGAAGGCGCGGATCAGCGAAATGGCCTCCTACCGCAAGCTGCTCGGCAGCACGTTGCTGACACTGCCGCATGTACGTGAGTCGAAGAGCTACATCGTGATGGAAGAAGTGAAGGAAACGCTGAGCCTGCCGATTCCGGATTGAGGCGCTCGCAGGATGGGGTCAGAGCCCGCTGTGCGGGGTCCGACCCCGGAGTCCCTCAGCGCTGCTGCGGATGCTTCTGCGAGCGCTGTTCCTGCTGCTTGCCGCCCTTGTGCGGCTGCTGTGGGTCCATCTGTTGCTGCTGTTGCTGCTGTTGCTGCTGCGGGTTACGACCCTGCGGTTCCTTGCCGGGATGACGGTTCTGCTGGTTTTTCATGATCGCGATCCAGTGGACAAAGGACATGCGGCGGCGGAATGCCGGCGCAGGGCCACGGTGGTCCCGGAACGGTTAATCGCAGGCGAAAAAGCGGTGATCGCCAAAAGTCTGTTTTCGTGCGTTCAGCCCGCACGACGCGCAGTAGCTGCCAACCTTGGCTTGGCACCCGAGGTCAGCGCTTGATCTGCTGGCCATCACCGGCCGGCACGCTGTCGTAATAACGGCCGGTGCGCGAGTCGAACACGCGGTTCGGGCCGGCCGGGCGCACGCCAGGCACGATGCGTCCATTGCGGTCATAGACCTTGTCGGCCGGCTTCGGTACCGGCGCCGGCGCGACCTGGGCGGGGCCGGTGGACTTGATCGGCTGCGCCGGCTGCGGCGAGGGCAGTACCTGCGGCTGCGGGCGGGCAGCCTGTGGCGGAGGTGCCACCGGTTGCGGTGCCACGGTGGTGGCACTGCGGGTGGCGGTCGGGCTCGACGATGTAGGTACCTGGGCCTGCGCTACCAGGGGCAGCAGGCCCATCAACAGCAGGGGAAGGCTCGGTTTCATGTCACGCTCCGGCGTGTATCGCATTCACCTTGCGCCTGCACCTGTGTGCCGCCCATGAACGGCCATCACACTTGCAAGCGCGCGCCGGCACCCCCACGTTTTCCGCCATCCCCAGGCCATCGACCCCACGGAGCGCCGCCATGACCGCCTTCGACCTGACGCCCCCCACCGCCACCCAGACCGAGGCGCTGGTTGCCGGCCTCAGTGGCGAAGAACGCCGCGTGCTGCTGCAGCACGGCACCGAGGCGCCGTTCTGCGGTGTGTTCCTCGACAACAAGCGCGAGGGCGTCTACTGCTGTCGTCTGTGCGCACTGCCGCTGTTCCGCTCCAGCACCAAGTTCGATTCCGGCACCGGCTGGCCCAGCTTCTTTGCCCCGTTCGACCCGGCGCACGTGCGCGAGATCCGCGATACCAGTCACGGCATGGTGCGCACCGAGATCACCTGCGCGCGCTGCGGCAGCCACTTGGGCCACGTGTTCCCGGACGGTCCGCCGCCCACCTACGAGCGCCACTGCCTGAACTCCGTCTCACTTTCGTTCACCGGCAATGGCGAGCCCTGGCCCGACCCGTTGCAGCGTGGCGGCGCGGAAAGTGGCGTGGCGGGCTGAAACACCCCGCTGACCGATTTCACAGAATTCCCTCTTCAGAAAACCGGGCGATGGGCCGACAAGGAGATATCCCCTCTCCTTGCGTCGCCCCATGCTCATCATCGTTGGATTCCTGGTCGTCATCATCAGCGTGATCGGGGGCTATCTCGGTGCCCACGGCCGCCTGGGTGCCCTCTGGCAGCCCTACGAGCTGGTCATCATCGGCGGCGCCGCACTCGGTGCCTTCCTGGTCGGTACCCCGGCCAAGACGGTCAAGCAGACCCTGCAGGCCATGGCCGGCGTGTTCAAGGGCCCGCGCTACAAGCAGCAGGACTACATCGACGTCCTCAGCCTGCTCTATGAACTGCTCAACAAAGCCCGCCGCGAAGGCTTCATGGCGCTGGAAGACCATGTCGAGCGGCCGGCCGAGAGCGCGCTGTTCGGCAACTACCCCAAGGTGCAGGCCGACCACCACCTGATCGACTTCATCACCGACTGCCTGCGCCTGATGATCGGCAGCAACATCGAGCCGCACGAGCTGGAACCGCTGCTGGAACTGGAGCTGGAAAAGCACCACGCCGAAGCCATGGCGCCGTCGCAGGTGCTGACCAAGGTCGCCGACGGATTGCCCGGTTTCGGCATCGTGGCGGCGGTGCTGGGCATCGTCATCACCATGGGCTCGATCGGTGGCGACATCGTCGAGGTCGGTGGCCACGTCGCCGGTGCGCTGGTCGGCACCTTCCTCGGCATCCTGCTGGGCTACGGTTTCGTGGGCCCGATGGCAGCCGCGATGGAGGCCCGCGCCGAGCAGGACAGCCGCATCTACGAATCGGTCAAGACCGCCCTGCTGGCCTGCCTGCGCGGCTACAACCCGAAGATCGCGCTGGAATTCGCCCGCAAGACGCTGCCGTCGAACGTGCGCCCCGCCTTCTCCGATTTCGAGCAGCACCTGAAGACGGTCAAGTAAGCCATGGCCGAGACCAAGCCCACTGTCATCGTCCGCCGGGTCAAGAAGGCCGGCCACGCCGCCCATCATGGCGGTTCGTGGAAGGTGGCCTATGCCGACTTCGTGACCGCGATGATGGCGTTCTTCCTGGTGTTGTGGCTGATGGCCACCACCAACAAGAACGACCGTGCAGCCATATCCGAGTATTTCCGCAACCCCAGCCCGCTGAGCGGGCAGAACGCCACGCCGGCCCCCGGCATGGCCGGCCCGGGCGGCGCCAGCACCTCGATGATCAAGCTGGGCGGTGCCACCGACATCTCCCGGGGCAGCAGCAACGATCCCTTCCAGAACCAGAAGGAAGCGGTGCCACAGCCGGTGGACCAGCAGCAGCGCGACAAGCAGCAGCTGGAAGCACTGATGAAGGAACTGCAGGAAGCAATCAGCAAGAGCCAGGCACTGGAGCCGTTCAAGGACCAGCTGCTGCTGGACCTGACCCCGGAAGGCCTGCGCATCCAGATCGTGGACAAGCAGAACCGGCCGATGTTCGATCTCGGCAGCGCCACGCTGAAGCCCTATACGCAGCAGATCCTGCACGAGCTGGCGAACTACCTGAACCACGTGCCGAACCGGATCAGCCTGACCGGCCACACCGACATCACCGCCTATTCCGCCGCACGCGGCTACGGCAACTGGGAACTGAGCGCAGACCGTGCCAATGCCGCACGCCGCGCGCTGATCGATGGTGGCCTGGACGACAGCAAGATCACCCGCGTGGTCGGCCTGTCCTCCTCGGTACTGTTCGACAAGGCCGACCCGCAGAACCCGATCAACCGCCGCATCAGCATCGTGGTGATGACCCAGGCTGCCGAAGCGGCCGCCCTGGCCGGTGCCGGCCCGCAGGTGGGGCTGTCGGCGCCGACCGCCGACCCGGATGTGCAGGCCGCGCAGGGGCCGGCAAAGTAAACGGTAGGTGCGGACCTTGGTCCGCACCCACCAAGGGCATCACCCGGCGCACCCGCTACAATGGCGGTCTTTCCGTTTCCAGGTGACCCCACCCCATGTCCCAGAACTCCAAGGCCAAGCGCGACAAGCGCAAGAAGCAGCAGGCCAAGCGTCCGTTCCTGCGCCTGAACGCCCAGCAGCAGGTGCAGAACCATGCCGTGCTGACCAACGAAGACGGCCAGGTGGTCGCGGCCATCGGCCTGCAGGGCCGTGAATGGCTGCTGGCCATCGGCGGCCAGACCATGGGCAACGCCGAAAACCCGGTGCCGATGCTGGCCATGCTCAAGCACCTGTCCAACGTGCAGGAAAAGGAAGGCCGCAAGGTCAACCTGGAGTACTCCGAGCTGCTGCAGAAGCTGCTGGACACCCTGGCAGCCGAATCCGAGCAGACCGCAGACGAGTACCTGGACAAGCTGGTCGCCGAGTTCGAGACCGTGGAAGCCGAAGAAGGCGAAGAAGCCGCCGAGGCCGCCGAAGGCGAAGTGGTTGAAGCTGCTGCCGAGGCCACCCCGGCCGCTGACAGCGACAGCAAGCCGCAGGCCTGAACCGGCCGCGGCGGTGACGGTCTACGTCGATGACGCGGTGCATCCCTGGCGCGGACAGCGCTGGGCGCACCTGATGGCCGACACCCTGGCCGAGCTGCACGCGATGGCGGCGCAGCTCGGCATTCCCCCGCGGGCCTTCCAGAACAAGGCCAGCGGTGCCCACTACGATGTCACTTCCGAGCTGCGCGCGCAGGCCATCGCGCTCGGTGCGCGGGCAATTTCCCGGCACGCCGACCGTGACCTGGTCAAAGCGGTGATTGCCAACGCCAGGGCGCAGTACCGGCCGTAGGCGCGCTGCCGTTTGCCTCCTGTAGAGCCGAGCCCATGCTCGGCTGCTCTACGCGGACTGCAGCCGAGCGCGGGCTCGGCTCTACATGCGCAGCGCTGCCGGCCCGTTCAGAACGGGTCGCTGCCCAGGCGGATTTCCACGTTCAGCAGCGAGCACAGCGCCAGCATCGCGTCGTCGTCGCGGGTCAGCGCCATCACACCGGTGAAGCCGTCGCTGCCGGCATCCACGCTCCACAGCGTGTAGTTGTGCTCGCGCAGGCGGTCGAAGGCGGTGGACATCAGCTGCACGCCGTCCAGGTCTTCGGCGAAATCCTCGTCGTCCAGGTCGCCACCCCAGTCCAGCTGCAGGTTGAAGCGCGCAGACAGCTCGTTCACCGCCGACTGCAGCGAATCCAGATCATCACGTTCCACCTCGAAACCGGACTGCCAGGCGATGGCCGTGAACAGGGCCGGCAGCCAGTCACTGTCTGCCTCCAGCGGCTGCCCGTCCTCGGCCAGGTGCTCGCGCCAGCGGTTGAACTGCTGCAGGGCCAGCTCTTCGTCGCCCGGGTTGATCAGCACCAGCAGGTTCCAGACCCGGGCCTCGAAGCCGTCTTCGTCGAAGTCGTGGATGTCTTCCTCGAAGTCGAAATAGTCGCTGTTGTCGGGCATGGCGGAACTTCCTCTGGGGCAGGCCGGCATTCTACGGTTTATCCTGTGCCGCTGAAGCCGGCCTTGGTGGCCGTCACTGTGAATGAAGCGATGAGCGATACCCCTCCCGACCACCTGGCGATCAACCCGGCCAGCCCCTTCCACGATGCGCAGGCGCTGGAGCGCGGCGTCGGCGTGCGTTTCAACGACGTCGAGCGCGACAACGTCGAGGAATACTCGGTCAGCGAAGGCTGGATCCGCGTGCAGGCCGGCAAGGCCCGCGACCGCCGCGGCAACCCGATGACCATCAAGGTCAAGGGCAAGGTCGAGGCGTATTTCCTGGACACGAAGCCGGAGTAACCGGCTTTTGTAGAGTCGAGATCCTATGTTCGTGGTCAAGCCTGCTGGAAGCAGGCTTGACCGACCTTCAGCATGGCCGGATCGAAGTCTCGGCCGCTTTTGAACACGCCCCAGGCGATCCTGGCCAGCTTCCTTGCCAGAATGTTGAAGACGGCGGTGCTGGGGTGACCGCGTTTTGACAGCTCGTCGTAGAGCGGTTGCCCCCGGCGACACCGCTTGAGCCCCATTGCAGCCATGTAGAGCATCTGGCGCAGCATCGGTGCGCCCTGTTTGGACAGCCGACGTCGTCCAGTTCTGCCGCCAGACTCGTTGGGCCGGGGATCCAGGCCGGTGCAGGCAATCCATGCGTTGGCGTTGGCCAACGGCCAGCGCGTCATGTAGTAAATCAGGTGGGACGCGACGGCAGGGCCGATACCCGGGATGGTCAGCAGGCGCTTGTAGAGCGCGCCATGCTCTCCATCGCGGCCCAAGCGCTGCAGTTCGCTTTCCAGCTCGGACAGCGTCCCAGCCAGAGCGCAGAACAGATCAGACAGCTCCCCAGGGTCACTTTTGCTTACCCCGAAGGATTGCTCCAAGCGCGCGCGCGTCTCCACCAGCGCTCGCCGCTTGCGCAGCAAATCGTGCATCTGCTGCTGCTCGTCAGTACGCGGTACGTATTCACGCAGGCGGTCGCTCTCCTTCTTCACATAGCGGGCGATCGCTTGGGCATCCATGGCATCTGTCTTGCCGCGCGAGCCCGTCGCCCGAGCGTAGTTCTTGATCAGCCGTGGATCGATTACATAGACAACGTGGCCCGCCTGGCCAGCCATCCGAGCCAACAACTCGTAGTACCGTCCCGTCGCTTCCATGCCAATCCGGCATCGCTGGGGCAAGGTTTTGAGCCACTTGGCTATCCCGGCCCGGGTGTTGGCGACCCTGTCACCGGCCTTGCGGTCGGCCACCGCCGGCACGAACTCCTTGGAGTCCACGTCCACGCCAATATCGAGAGAATCAGACATTTGTACGGCTCCCAGCTATCTTTAAAGGGCTGGGGTGGTACCGCACCGACGTTAGCTTGCCTACATCGACGATCCCCTTTGGGGGCCGTACGATCCTTTATCGACGTTCGTGTGCGGGATGGGGATCGCTCGACTCGTCTGTCGGCTGGTATCCGCAGATGCATGCTTGACGGTCCCTCCACCCTGGCTCCTACATACAGCGTAGGAGCCGGGAGGAACATACAAGCCATGCTCGAC